>DATHVL010000285.1:0-2686 GCA_035461325.1 Pyrinomonadaceae bacterium | reverse complement strand
TCGATGATGGAAGCAAGCTGCTCTTTCACGACCAAAGGCATTTCGGCCTGATGAAGCTTATTCCCACAGCCGATCTCGTCCTAGACGAATCGCTCTCGGCCCTGGCACCTGAACCGTTCGGGGATGACTTCTCCCCGGCTTATCTTCATTCGACGCTCAAACGTTCGGCACGCGATATTAAAAGCATTCTGCTTGATCAAACTCGGGTCTGCGGTGTCGGGAACATTTACGCCTCTGAGGCTCTGTTCCTTGCTGGCATTCATCCGTCGATGCGGTCAAATCGCATTACTCGCCCGCGTGCAGCCCGACTCTATGACGCGATCCTGCGAGTCCTTTCGGCGACGATCGAGATCGGTGAAGGCATCACGCCCGACCCGTTGGACATCGGCGGGAATATCTATGGCAATGCGTCGGAAGCTGAATGGCACGTTTACGGCCGTGAGGGGATGGTGTGCCCGAACTGTTCCTCCCAGATATTCCGGATCAAACAAGCCGGCCGTTCGACTTTCCTTTGCCGCAAATGCCAACGCCGCTAACGGGCGACGCTTGACACCGGCGGCACAATATCCCATTATCGCGTTATACTTCGTGGTGAGTTATTGCGACTTGCGACCACGTTAAATAAACTGCTAAACAGCCATCACAAACGAACTATTTTGTTGAGTCTCGCTGTTTGGCGAGATTTTTCATTTTATGCGAAATTTTCGAGAGATCCTGGAGTCCGACGACATTCTCGTCTTTGACGGTGCGGTCGGCACACGGCTGTACGACAAAGGCGTCTATATCAACCGCAGCTATGACGAAATAAACCTGACCTCGCCGGAGCTCGTCCGCGAGATCCACGACGAATATCTCAAGGCCGGCGCCGACATTATCGAGACCAATTCGTTTAGCGCCACCCGCCATAAACTGCAGCCCTATGGATTAGAGGGCAAGCTCAAAGAGATCAACCGGGCTGCGGCCCGCATCGCACGCGAAGCCGCCGGCGATCGTGCATACGTTGCCGGAGCGATCGGCCCCCTGGGCATCCGGATCGAACCCTACGGCCCTACCTCCTACGACGAGGCGATGGAGCTTTTCAAAGAACAGGCCGAGGCCCTGCTTGAGGGCGGCGTGGATCTTTTTATTCTAGAAACCTTTTCAGAACTCGACGTTATCGAGCAGGCTATCCGGGCCGTCAAAGCGATCTGCGATCTCCCCATCATCGCCCAGATGACGATTCAGATGGACGGAAAGACGACCTTCGGCACCTCGCCGGAGCACTTTGCAGTGGAACTCGCACGCCTCGGAGCCGACGTGATCGGACTGAATTGCGGAATGGGCCCGACACACATCTTGACCGCTCTCGACCAGATCCGAGCGGTAACGGACAAACCGCTCTCCGCACAGCCGAATGCCGGCCTGCCCCGCGACGTGGGCGGCCGCCAGTTCTATATGGGCTCGCCGGAGTACATGGCAACATTCTCCAGGCGGTTCATCCAAAGCGGAGCACGTTTCGTCGGCGGTTGCTGCGGGACGACGCCGACCCACATCAAGCTGATCTCCGACGCGATCCGCTCGATCAGCCCACGCCAGGCGCACAACTTTCGCCGCGATCAACCCGCGCAGATCCGCGAAATGGTACCGGTCGATGTAAAGGTCGTTCCCGCAGAGGAGCGATCGAACTGGTCGCGGAAGATAGCCCGGGGCGAATTCGTAACCAGTGTCGAGGTACTCCCGCCGAAGGGCTGTGATGCGGACAAAACACTCGAATCGATCAAGCTATTAAAAGAGGCGGGAGTCGATGCGGTCAATATCCCGGACGGACCTAGAGCTCAGACCCGTATGTCGGCCCAGGCAACGGCCGTCCTAGTCGAACAAACGATCGGCATTGAAGCTGTACTCCACTATTGCTGCCGCGACCGGAACCTGCTCGGCATGATGTCTGACCTATTGGGTGCCGCCGCCCTCGGCCTCCACAACCTCCTGATCATCACCGGCGATCCGCCAAAGATGGGGCCCTATCCGGATGCAACGGCGGTTTTCGATATCGATTCCATCGGGCTGACCAATATGGTCAACAAGCTAAACCATGGGCTCGACCTGGGCAACAATCCCATCGGCCGTCCCACGGCGTTCTCGATCGGCGTCGGGGTAAATCCCGGCGCGATAAACCTTGATGAAGAGCTAAAACGTTTTGAATGGAAGGTCGAGGCCGGGGCCGAATACGCCATCACCCAGCCGGTGTTCGATACCCAACAGCTCCGCGAATTCCTAAAACGCATCGAGGGTTTCCGTATTCCCATCGTCGCCGGTATCTGGCCGCTCGTTAGTTATCGCAACGCCGATTTTCTACACAACGAGGTTCCCGGAGTTAACGTCACTCCCGAGATACTCGAGCGTATGCGAATTGCCTCCGAAACCGGTAAAGAAGAGGCTCGCGAAGAGGGCATCCTCATCGCCCGCGAATCATTGCTGGAGGTCCGTGACCTGATTCAAGGCGTCCAGGTTTCAGCGCCTTTCAACAATGTGAAATACGCACTTCAGGTCTTCGATGCCTTAAGCGAATCTCCGTCGGAGGCTTTCGCCGCAGACAGCAACGTGATTGTATAAAACAAAATGTTGACCCATGTACCTTAAACGTGGTACTTTGTTTTCTGCAGGGCGGCATCTGCCCTGATACTCCTTCCTATTCTATCCCATTACA
>DATHVL010000284.1:0-2638 GCA_035461325.1 Pyrinomonadaceae bacterium | reverse complement strand
AGCCACGCTTTATCGTCAAAATTGCGTGATCTGCCACGGGTCCGAAGGGAACGGCAAAACGCTTGAGGACGGAACGGTCGTGCCAAGCCTGCGAACGGGAGAATTCAAGGCCAGAACGGAAGCTCACATCTATAAACAAATCGCGGACGGCGGGAACGGAATGCTTCCATTTCGGCGTCAGTTAAGCGACCGTGAGATCAAGCTCTTGACGACGATGGTGCATAGAGACCTACGAGGGGGGCAGTAATATGAGGATCCTTATTGCAGGTGCGACCGGGCTTATCGGTACTGCTCTACGAGACGCGCTGAAAGAGAAGGGCTACGAGATGCTCTTCGTCTCGCGGAGCGAACCGAAGAACGAGAGCTTTGTTCAGTGGTCGATGGAAGACGGTTTTCGGGACGAGGACCTGCCTCGGCTTGAGGGGCTGGATGCCGCGATAAACCTCGCAGGCGAGAGTATCAGCGGCCTGCGCTGGACCGAGGATAAGAAAAAGGCGATCCGCGAAAGTCGCGTGCAGGGGACACGGCGGTTGATCGAGCTATTCGCCAAGCTCAAACAGCCCCCCAAAACTTTCATTGCGGGCTCCGCGGTCGGCTTTTACGGTGATCGTGGCGACGAGGTAATGACCGAAGCTAGCCGGGCGGGGGACACATTCCTTTCGGATGTCTGCAAGGAGTGGGAGGCGGAGTCGCGTCGGGCAGAAGACCTCGGCATCCGTACCGTGCTGCTTCGCACCGGCATTGTTCTAAGCAAGGACGGCGGTGCACTCGGGACGATGCTTACGCCGTTCAAGTTCGGCGTCGGGGGCGTGGTCGGCAGCGGTAAGCAGTGGATGAGCTGGGTCTCGCTCGAAGACGAGATCCGTGCGATCGTATACGCCCTCGAAAATGAAAACATCCGCGGGGCGGTGAACGTCACATCCCCAAACCCTGTTACCAACGAGGAATTTACCAAGACGTTAGGCGAGGTCCTCTACCGGCCTACCTTTCTGCCGCTGCCTGAGTTCGCCGTAAATCTGGTCTTCGGCGAAATGGGCGACGCTCTGCTGCTTGATTCAACACGTGTGGTCCCGAAGCGCCTGGAGGACAATGGTTTCGACTTCAAGCATCCTCATCTGAAAGAAGCGATAGAAGTTGCAGTTAAGTAAGCGGCAGCAAGACCGGGCGACTCGGGGCACAGTCTGAATCGAAAGGTGCGATCTGGAGATTCAATAAATATTCACCGTCCGGCACCTCATCCGGGACGTAGATCAGTTCAGTTATCGTCGAATTGATCCGGGTAGCGGCGTTCGTTTCGAAGCTTCCTTCTTCCACATTCCAAAAAATACGATGATTAATGAGCTTGCCATCGTCGAAGATGCGGTCGATTGACGGCATGTCGACGAGCAGGTGGTTAAAGCCAAGGACCGTTACCATTCGAATCGCCTCGGCAGTGAAGTAGGGCGGGATGTTGGCATCACCATACTGGGCGTTAAGCTTGTCCGCTCCGTTGGGCAACGTTCGCACGATCAACGCACTTCCCTCGCCCTGCTCAAAAACGGAAAGTTTTTCGTCGAGGTCCTCGGCACCGATGACGGCTTCACCGCCGACCGGTCCGGCCTTAACTGTGATCAGTAACGCGGGGATCAGGACATCCCGGAGACAATCGCGGATTGAGATTCGCTCGTTCGTGATGTGCCCGACGCACTCGGTGTGCGTGCCGTTGCAATGCGGGATAAAGGTGTACTGTTCGAAGTTGACGCTGCCGCCAAGCCGGGTGTCGCCGACGAGATCACCGGCACGAACAGGTTCTGATGCAGCTCGCTCGACCCCGTATGCATTCGGCTGCGGGCCGTTGAATCGCAGCGGTATCGAAAGGTCGATGCCCCCACTCAAGTAATTCCGGGTCGACTCTTTCACGATGCTCCCGCTTCCTTGTTCTCGCTGAGCAGCAGGAACCAGTAAAATCCCAGCGGCGCGAGCGCCAGTTGGTATGAAGAGTCCGTGATCTTCGGGAACATCGTGCTGCCGGACATCTCCATCGGTGTACAGCCAATGTACCGCTCAAGATTCAACACGGTCGGCTGCGGGTACTGGGACAGGTTGAATACGCATAGGGCGATCTCGCCGTCCCATTCGCGAACGAACGCGAAGATGGAGTTATTATCCGGGTCGATCATCCGGAACGAGCCGCGGCCGAACACCTTGTGCCGCTTGCGCTGATGGATGAACTGCCGCATCCAATGCAGAAGTGAGGTATCGAAACGCTTCTGGGCCTCAACGTTTACGGCCTGATAACCATATACGGGGTCCATTATTACGGGAAAATAAAGCTGGGCAAAATCTGCCTTTGAGAAGCCCGCATTGCGGTCAAGCGACCATTGCATAGGAGTCCGGACGCCATCGCGGTCGCCTAGATAGACGTTATCGCCCATGCCGATCTCGTCGCCGTAGTAGAGAAACGGGCTGCCCGGGAGGCTAAAGAGCAGCGCATGCAGCAGCTCTATCCGCCGTCGGCTGTTATCCAGAAGCGGTGCGAGGCGCCGCCTGATACCAAGATTCAGCCGCATCCTCGGATCCTTGGCGTACTCCCCGTAAAGATAGTCGCGCTCTTCGTCGGTGACCATCTCCAGCGTCAATTCGTCGTGATTTCGGAGGA
>DATHVL010000283.1:0-7599 GCA_035461325.1 Pyrinomonadaceae bacterium | reverse complement strand
AATGCCTCCGGCCCGCCGTCGAATGAGGGCCAGCGGATCTCGATCGCCGAAGTTCTGCGGGCATCGCGGCTCATTAATCCCCGCCGCGAACGCTTTCGCGGGCGTGATGTCATCGTATTCGATTTCGAGCCGAACCCTGATTTCGATATGAAGAACGCAAAGAGCGTCCTAAAGTTTTTCGGGAAAACTGCCGGCGTTATGTGGATAGATGAACGGGATAAACAGGTGGTTCGTGTCGAAGCTTATCTGGCCGACAGCTTCAACATCGCGGGCGGCTTTCTGGCAAAGCTGCGAAAAGGGGCCTCGTTTACGATGGAGCAGGAGCGCGTGAATGACGAGATCTGGCTGCCCGCGACCGCGGAGATCGACCTCTCCGTCAGGGTGCTTTTGGTAAAAGGAATGCAAATCAATCAGGCGATCCGGTCGTACGATTATCGGAAGTTCGATGCGACAGTGGAAGATTCGATAGTCGGTGAGCCGTCAAAAACAGGTATCGATTAACGGCCGAACGTGATCGTCACTCGCCGCCCTTCACGAATTAGCTGCAGCGACCGGATAGTTGCCGTCCCCTTGATAGTGTCCGTATTGTTGATCGGTGTTCCGTCGATCGCCACGACGATATCCCCCGATCTGATTCCCGCTCTCCCGCCAACACCGGCGGATGTCGTACCTGAGACGTTCCAACCCATCGCGCCTCGTTGAGCGTTGACCCCGATCATCTGCAGTATATCGCTGATTCGGTGAGTACCGGCTGCGTCTCCGGGCCGTGTATTCGGTATAACGGTCTGCGGATCGATCCCGCGCGGCAGCAGCGGTGCGGCGGGAGGCTTAGCGGCGCGAACCGTCGAGCCTCCGCCTTCATTGGTATTTGCCGCGGGCCGGCTCTCCCTCGCCTGGGCCCGTTGGGGTGCGGGGGCCGGTTTTGCATCCGCAAAAGCGTTGCTGACAGGGATCGACGGTTCCCCAATGTCTGATCCGACCGACGGCCCCGCATCCGCAACTTCCGCGCTTTGCGGAGGGGCGAATTCCATCGTTTCTTCAACTGCCGCTACGGGCAAGGGTGCTTGCCCGTTGTCGATCAGCGCAAAATATCCGCCGGTCGCCACCGCCACCGTGACCGCCGCCGGAGCCGCGATCCGCAAAAATGCGGGAGCCCAGCCGCGGTGTTCGCTAGCAGCTTTTTGTTCGGCGATCCTCGCTTTTACCCTAAACGTAAAATCGTTCGGTGCATCGACCCGCCCCAGCGAGCTCAGCATTCGTTTGACGTCGCCGTCGTCCTGCAGATCTATTTTGATATTATCTTTTTCCATCGCTAAAAATGATCCTTTAGCTTTTCTTTCAGCAGCCCCCGCGCACGGCTGATCCTCGACTTTGTCGTACCCAGCCCGAGCCCCATGATCTCCGCGATCTCGTCATAGCTCAGCCCTTCAATATCTCTCAACACGATCGCCGCCCGATATTTCGGCGGCAGAGATGCGATCGCCGTTTGTATCAACTGGCTCGTTTCGCCATCGATCAGGTGGTCGTCCTGCAGCTGCCGATGGTCCGGCGGCTGATACTCCTCCGTCTCAGAGTCCTCACGCTGAAACAACCCGGTAAGCGATAACACATTTCGCCGCTTTCGCTTCCTTATCTCGCTTATCGCAAGGTTTGACGCGATACGGTAAATGTATGTTGAGAACGCGTAGCCCGTGTGATAGCGGTCGAGGGCGAAATAGACTCGGACGAACGTTTCCTGGGCAAGGTCCACTGCCTCTTCTCTGTCATTCAAAAATCGGTACAAAAAGTTGGTTATCGGGTTGCGATAGCGCTCGATGATCGCGGCAAACGCATCTTCGTCGCCTGCCTTTACCGCCTCGATCAGCTCGTTGTCGGACAATGCCTCGTCACGCATACCGGTCCGGCGACCCTCCGCGCGCAGTGTTTCCGCATTGTCCAATCCCATACACTCATACTTTTGTACAACACAACCGAGAGGTAAACAAAAGCCGCCCGGTTATTGAGGTCACGCCGGGCGGCACTGAAAGTTGCGTTATTTGCAGTTCTTTTACCGTTGTATCTCATCCACCCGCAACAGTATGAACAACGTTCCGTCATGCTCGGGCAGCTTCAGCGAACCCATTAGAACGGGCTCTCCGGTCGGTACACTTACTCCGCTCGCCGTCATTCCGACCGCCTCGTAATTAACGACCGGGCCGCTGGCTCCGCCTGCCCGCGATCTTATGGGAACCCGAATTCCAACACGAAATTGTCCTATAGCGGCCTTCGCGGGATCGGCTTCACGCTGCATCCGTATCGCCCATTCGAGAAAAACCGGTCCGTCCGACTGGGTGCCCGGTCCAGCCATCTGCGACATACCCTTGATCTCGGTCAGGCCGCTGCTTGTAACTCGTCCCTGTTGCAGATCTCGTAGCCTGAGATTCTTATATCCGTACTCCCCTGCAACGCGCGTCCGAAACGCGGCAAATTCAGAAGGCAGTTCCCTGCCTTCGGTCTCCGTATCCGAACCGATAACAAAAAATAACTTAACGGAATAGTCAGCCTCGCGGATGGTTTCTGTCTGTGCGGAGGCCGTAGCTGTAAGGAGTGAGAGAACTAATAGCGAAATGAGGGAAAGATTTCGCGCCATTGATCTATGCATATCGTTCATTCTCCTTTCAAAATATTAGGAAGAGCGAACGTTGCACACCGTACCCCGGCGCTTTGTTGCAAAAGATCTATCTCGATGCGAAAAGGCCCTCTTCGACCTTTTGCCCAAATGTGATCGTCCCTATTGTTCTTTCCTCGATCTGCACGCCGTCAGCCCAGAGAACGGTTCGATACGGCACCAGCGTCCCCTGCGCGTTCCGATAATCGTAAAATCTGCGCGTGTACTTAACTCCGTCCTCTTCATATTCGGCGATCATTACCCGCAGCGATTTGGCACTGATGAAAAAGCGGGTCTTCCGCCCCTCTTTATCCGTTACGTCAACAACATAAAAATCGACGCCGAGCACCTTCTGGCGTTCGCTGAGTTCGATGGTGGATTCGTTCTCTTTGTACCGCAGCAAAGCGTCCAAACCGCGCAGCGTTTGATTTTCAAACTGCTTCAGGGCATCGGAACTCGGGCTGAACGTCGTATTGTTCGTAATGCCGAAAACCCGATCGTCCGCGCGGACTATCGAATATTCGGTTCCGGGAAATACCTGCTCAAAATGGACACGGTCCTTATAGGAATTTTCGCCCCTCATGACCCACCATTGGTACGTGGCACTGCGTTCCTGGCCGGCAGCGTTTCGGACAGTTAATTTTCCGCGTTCTGCCGTCGTCTTACGTATCTGATCGAGGACTGCCCTACCGCCACCCAATCCATATATGAAGATCGACGATTCAACAATCTGTTCGACCGTGAAATTCTGCGAATTCTTTTCATTAAAAACCGGAGGTGGCGGCGGGGTCGGTGTCGGGCTTGGCGTTGGCGCTGTTTGCTGCGCCATCGCGCTGAATGATCCCGCCACAACCAGCAGGAACGCGCACGCCGTACGCTTAATCGAAGCTAGATACAATGGGATTCTCCTCATCTATGGTCAAAATTTACAAATGCGGATTGTAGCATAAACCGACGCTGCCGGCATCGGCTCGCATTCAGAACTGTTTTAGTTGATGATTATGCCGTATAAAAAGATGTACTCCTGATTTGCCGGCGTGATTTACGTATAATTTCGGTAATGCTCCATATCGCACTTGTCGAGCCTGAGATACCGCCGAATACCGGCAATATAGCCCGCCTGTGCGCAGCCACTTACACTCCGCTGCATATCGTCGGCGTCACCGGGTTTCGAATGGACGACCGGACACTCAAGCGCGCCGGTCTGGATTATTGGGAGCACGTTGAACTGTACCGTCATATCGACCTCGGAAATATGCGTTCGGCACTTACCGGGTCTCGGTTCCTTTACTTCTCTACAAAGGCCTCAATCCCCTTCACTGAATTCGACTTTCATGACGGCGATTGCCTCGTGTTCGGCCCGGAAACCCGTGGCCTTGACGAGACTTTGATCAGCGAGAATCCCGAATCTTCGCTGACCATTCCAATGCCGAATCCTTCTGTCCGCAGCTTAAATCTTGCCAACAGTGTCGCTATCGCCCTCTATGAAGCTCTGCGGCAGCTCAAGCAGCTATAACATCCGATTTTAGGCATCCTACCCCTTCTGTTTATCGTCTTATCAATGTCGATCAACCCGGCCCGTTTTGGGCCGATTTTTGACAGGAGAAGCTTGAGTAATGAGAAACATATATAAATTTTTAGCATTGTCGGCGGCAATCTTTGCCTTATCATTCGTGAACGTAAATGCTCAAGATTTTTCCGCGGAAACGCCTACGAAATTTATTGAGCAAGAAGTTCAGAAAAAGATCCTCAGATTACCGTACTATGAGGTTTTCGACCACATCACTGTCTCCATGGATGGAGACACCGTGATCCTGAACGGAAAAGTGCGTAACGCAATTAACAAGAACGCAGCCGCGGCAGAGGCCAAGCGGGTAGATGGCGTCGCGAACGTGATCAACAATATCGAAATACTTTCTCCGGGAAGCTTCGATGAGTCGATCCGAATGTCGATCTACAGCCACATGCATCATGTGGGAGCCTTATCGCGGTACCTGCAAAACGTAAACCCTGCAATGAGGATCATTGTCGATCGCGGTCATGTAACTCTTGAGGGGTTTGTTGCGAATCAGTCCGACGCAAATATGGCTCGAATAGCCGCTCTGTCTGTGCCGGGATCATTCAGTGTCACCAACAACCTCGTTGTTGACAGAGAGCGGGCAGGATAGCCGCCCGCATTTTCCTCCGAGAAGGCCGGATGGGTGAGTTCCCGTCCGGTCTTTTCTTTGGGCGATTGTTGCGTTTTCGCCCCTGCGCTGTCATTATTTCCGTTTGCCTTCAGATGAGCAGTTTGGCCTTATGACAACTAACGAAAAGATCAGGAACATCGCGATAATCGCACACGTTGACCACGGCAAGACGACGCTTGTCGATGCCATGCTTCAGCAGTCCGGAACCTATCGAGACAATCAGGAGGTTGTCGAGCGTGTGATGGATTCGATGGATCTTGAACGTGAACGAGGTATCACCATCATGGCAAAGAATACCTCGGTGCGTTTCGGCGACTATAAGATCAATATCGTCGATACGCCGGGCCACGCTGATTTCGGCGGAGAGGTCGAACGGGTGCTCAAAATGGTGGACGGCATCGTCCTGCTCGTCGACTCGGCTGAGGGCTGTTTGCCGCAGACGCGTTTCGTGCTCCGAAAAGCCCTTGAGCTCAAGCTCCCTGCGATCGCCGTGGTCAACAAGATGGACCGCCAGGACGCCCGTCACGAAGAGGTGGTCAACGAGATCTATGACCTCTTCATCGACCTCGGCGCAACCGACGAACAGATCGAATTCCCGATTCTCTATGCGATCGCCCGGGACGGTATCGCCAAGAAAGAACCGAATGAGGAGTCGACTAGTCTCAAGCCGTTATTTGATCAGATAATCGAAACCATTCCCGCTCCCAAAGCGATCCGCGAAGACAGCCTTCAACTGCTCGTTGCCAATATCGACTACAACCCGTTCGTCGGCCGTCTGGCGATCGGCCGCATATTTTCCGGTGAGATCGCGAAAAATCAGGAAGTTATCGTTTCCAAGCGGGACGGCTCAACTCAAAAGACCCGCGTCAAGGAACTGTTCGTCTTCGAGGGCCTCGAGCGCGATAGCGTTGACCGCGCCGGACTCGGCGAGATCGTCGCTCTTGCGGGATTTGACGACATCAATATCGGTGAGACCATCACGCTCGCCGATAATCCGAAACCGCTGCCTATCATCAACGTTGATGAGCCCACCATCGCGATGATCTTCGGCGTTAACACCTCGCCGTTCTCCGGCATCGATGGAAAATTCGTCACCTCCCGCCAGATCAAGGACCGGCTTGAAAAGGAACTTCTCGGCAATGTGGCGCTCCGTGTCACCGAGACCGATGCTGCTGAGCAGTTCAAAGTATCTGGCCGCGGTGAACTGCAGCTTGCTATTCTCATTGAAATGATGCGCCGCGAGGGTTACGAACTCCAGGTCTCCAAGCCTGAGGTCATCACCAAAAAGGACGAAAAGACCGGCGAGCTTCTCGAACCGTTTGAACAAGTCGTCATCGATGTTCCCGAAGAGTTCATCGGCGTCGTCACTGAGGCACTCGGCCGCCGCAAAGGACAGATGACCAAGATGGTCAACAACGGCTCAGGCCGTGTCCGCCTGGAATATGAGATCCCCTCACGCGGCCTGATCGGGTTCCGCGGTGAATTTCTTACCGAAACGAAGGGCACCGGACTCCTCAACACCATCTTTCTGAAGTTCGATAAATGGCAAGGCGAAATGAAACATCGCTCGACCGGCTCACTTGTCTCCGACCGTATGGGCGAATCGACCACTTACTCCCTATACAGCCTTCAGGAACGCGGATCGCTTTTCATTAAACCCGGCATAAAGGTTTACGAGGGGATGATCGTCGGTGAGAATGCCCGGGCCGTTGACCTCGATGTTAATGCGATAAAAGAGAAAAAACTTTCGAACATGCGCACTACCTCTGCCGACGAAGCAATGCGGCTCGTTCCGATCCGCGATATGTCGCTCGAACGTGCTCTCGAATTCATTGCTGACGATGAACTTATCGAGGTAACTCCGAAGGCGATACGGCTTCGCAAGCGAGTGCTGAAAGCTAACGAAAGGCCAAAGCGGGCTTAGTCAATTCAATAATATTCAGGTTGGGGCGGCATTAATTTGCCGCCTCTTTTATTTTGCGCTTGACAAGTAATATTCACGTGCGGTATTTTACCACTTGGTTACTTAACCGCTTAGTTAAATTACGTAGGAGAAGAAAGATGAATATACAGCCTTATCTTAATTTCAACGGCAATACTGAGGAGGCATTCGAATTCTACCGGTCCGTTTTTGGCGGTGAGTTCGCCGGCGGCGGCATTATGAGGTTCAAAGATTCACCCGGGTGCGCCGAGGGCCCTCCGATGTCGGACGACGACTCCGGCAAGGTTATGCACGTCTGTCTGCCTATCGGGAGTTCATACCTCATGGGCACCGATTCTCTCGAATCCATGGGCCAGAAGCTGACCTTCGGCGATAATTTCTCGATCACGGTCAATCCGGATTCCAAGGAAGACGCCGATCGTGTTTTTGGGGGACTGTCGGCGGGCGGCAAGGTTGAGATGCCGATGCAGGATATGTTTTGGGGGGCCTATTGGGGGCACCTCACAGATAAATTCGGGGTGCAGTGGATGGTAAATTATATGCCTACCCCGTGTAGCGACGAAAAGGAGAATACAAAATGAGCAATAAATCTATAGTTGAAAAGATCAATGAAGCGTTTACAAAGCATGATGTCGAGGGGTTTCTCGCACAGTGCACGGATGACATCGTTTTCGAAATGATCGGGCACCAACTGGTGCGGGGCAAGGACAATGTCCGGACCTTTATGGCCGAGATGAGCGGCAATTCACTTCCACAATTTACCGTTGACCGCCTTATCGAAGAGGGCGACTACGTCGTCTGCTCCGGCGACATGGAAATGG
>DATHVL010000282.1:0-4301 GCA_035461325.1 Pyrinomonadaceae bacterium | reverse complement strand
AACGTCGATCATAAAACCGACATTTACGGGATCTAGGCCTGAAAAAGGTTCATCGAGGATAAGCAGATCGGGGTCGTGAAGGACCGTGGCAATGAACTGGATCTTTTGCTGCATCCCTTTGGACAGATCGGTCGTCTTCTTGTGCTTCCATTCGGAAAGGCCCATGCGCTCGAGCCAGTGATCCATTCGTTTGTCAGCCTCGGCGCCGCCGATGCCCTTGAGGGCGGCGAAATATCGGAGCTGGTCGGAGACCTTCATTTTCTTATAAAGGCCCCGCTCTTCGGGAAGGTAGCCGATGCGGTTCTGGAGGTCGGATGACATTCGTTTTCCGAGAAGTTCGATCGTACCCGTGTCGGGTGCAGTGATGCCGACAACCATTCGAATCGTCGTGGTCTTGCCGGCTCCGTTCGGGCCGAGAAATCCAAAGACCCGGCCGGCTTTTACCTGAAAGCTGAGGTCGTCGACAGCGACAAAGCCACCGAAGCGCTTTGATACATTCTCGACATTAAGGGTGATGGTTTGATCGGGCATAGGGGTACAGGAATTATTCTGGCGGTGATGGGTGCGAATTGCAAATTGTCTTTGTGCGGCCCTCAATTGCGATGTTACGGTACGGCATTTGCTCTAAATGGGGCAAGTACACTATATGTACCGTTAGTGTACGCGGAGGTGGAAAGTGGAAAAGAAGACAAACAAAGAAGGCGGTTTTGATAAACCGATCCAGAAGCCATTTGACGAGTTACCAGAGTGGTTTATGCGGAATCTGAGGTCACGGCTGGTGACCAAAAAGATCCGGAAGAACCCCAATGTGAACGACCCTAACGATAACCGAAAATATCAGGTAGCGCGATCGGAGGCACATTAATACAGGCTTTATCGCGTAAGGGTCATTGCGAAATAGGTTGTTGCGAGACCGAGAACGACGTTCAGAAGGATATTCACCCCCGCGTATGCAAAAGCCCCCTCCTGAAGGAGGCGAATTGTTTCGTACGAAAATGCCGAGAACGTAGTAAAACCGCCCAGTATCCCGACAACAATTAGTGTACGCATTTCGGGCTCGAGCATCCCGCCGCGCTCCGTCAATCCCAACACAAGGCCGATCGCAAAACATCCGAGCAGATTTACGGCAAGGGTGGCAAATGGAAACGGAATTAGAATGTAGCGTGCGAAGAGAAGCGAGATCAGATATCGCAAAATGCTGCCGGCAAATCCGCCGATCCCGACGTAGAGTATCGTCCTGTCCATATTTGTTAGTAACGAACAGGCGTCATCAGCTTTAAAAAGCGGTTGGGTTGGGAAGACACCATTTCCCGAGAATTCATCGATAGAGTGGCATATCGTACCAAACGCGTCAACCTCGGGGCGGTTCGCTCTGGGGACGGGATTCGTCTATATTTATCCCGATGAATGCGGGCAAGGAAGACAATCAGTGGAGGCTGGAAACTCCGGCCGGTACACAACGCCTGATCGAGATCTATGTCTATCGTGAGGGTGCCGAACGGGTCACGTTGTCGACCGACGTTTCCGAACTGCCGAGTCTTTTAGAGGATCCGTCGATACTTGTTTGGGTGGATCTGCATGCGGAGACTCACGAGGAAAAGAAGCGGGTCGAGAAGATCTTGCTCGAGCAATTTCAGTTTCACCACCTCAGCGTTGAGGACTGCATCGAAACGCGGAATCAGCCAAAGGTCGAGGCGTTTCCGAACTATTTGTATTTCATTGTGCACGGCATCAAGCCCGCTATAACCAGCCCGGTGAATTTCGTTACAAAGGAACTGGACGGGTATTTGGGCAGCAATTACGTCGTGACGTTTCACATCGAGGCGTTCCGAAGTATAGCTGCGGTCAAACAGCAGATCCTTTCAAGCCCATTTATTTGCCAGCGCGGGGCTGCGTATCTGCTTCACCAGATCCTCGATCAGGTCGTCGATCATTATATGCCGCTCGTCGATGAATTCGACACGGTGATCGAAGAGATCGAGACGCGGGTGCTCGACCCTCGGACGAACGACAGCAGCGTCCTGGAGGAGATCATGGACCTCCGCCGGAGCATTGCCAGGCTGCGGCGAATAGCGACGCGGCAGCGTGAAGTTCTCTATCGGATGTCACACGGTGAATTTCCGCAGATCGGCGAACACGTGCTCCCGTTTTTCAGGGATGTTCACGATCATTTGCTGCGTGTGACGGACCTTTCGGAGAACTACCGGGACCTGGTCGCCGGGTTAGTGGAGATACATTTTTCCGTCGTCGCAAACAAGACCAATGATGTAATGAAGACGCTTGCGGTCGTCTCAGCGATCATCCTACCGCTATCGCTGATCGCGGGGATCTACGGGATGAACTTCGGGCATATGCCGGAACTCGGATATCGGTACGGGTACTATTTGACGCTCGGGGCAATGGCGTTGCTTGCAGTGGTTTTGCTGGTTTATTTCCGGCGCCGCGGGTGGATATTTCAGGGCGAAAGGCCGAACAAGCCCGCGGCGGAGCCGGACGGGGACGACCTATAAATTCTCGAGCCGGTGAAGGAGCCCTTCGACCTGTAGATCGCCGAAACCCAAAACACCCGCCCTTTTCTGAAATTCCGGAAAGATCGTGTCGATCTCGCTATGTCCGCTTTCGCGGATCTCGCGGAGAATTGCGAGTGGTTCGGTATCGACCACGGCGGCGGCGTCACAAACCTCTTTGAGGAACGGAAAGGCGGGCGAAGAATATTTGCCCAACTCTATTAGCTTGCCGCTGTCGCGTGATCTGAATGCCCCCCAGAGTTCGGATCCTATCCGGAGATCCTCCGATGAAAACCGGACGCGTCGATCAAGGCACTCTGCCAAATCCTCCGCCGAATGGGGGCCGAACCCTTTCCAAACTTCGTCGGGCGAGGGGTTTAGCGGGGCGACCCGGAAAACATTCTGATGTTGGCTGAGCCTATCGAGGCAGAACCACATATTAGCCTGACAAAAGAGCTCGTATTCGAACCACAGGTGGATCTCTGTGTCGGGGGTTAAGTCTTCGAGCCGCTCGATCTCGTAAACCACTTTTTCCCGGAAATCGATCGGATCCTCGCCGTACTCGATGGTCATGAAATTTGCTCTGACATCCCAAAATGCATCGATATCCGCGCCATCGAGCGGGCCGGTGACCAGAGCCTCGCGGAAGACGATCACATCGCCGTCAATGTTCGCCAAATTGAATTGTTCGAGAACTGCATCGCCGGGCAGGACATGTACGTTCATAGCGAAATGCTAACCGCATAGATCACCGAGAGGCAAACGCCCGCATAGACGCCGGCGACAACATCGTCAGCAACAATCCCGACGCCGCCGGGCAGGACCTGCAGCATATCGATGGGGTATGGCTTCCATATATCGAAGAGCCGGAAAAGTAGAAAGCCCGCGAGGATGAAGGGCCAGCCGATGCTAAAAGGCACAAAGAGCAACGTCACCAGCATTCCGACAACTTCGTCGATAACGGCTTCGGCCGGATCGGTGTTCCCCAGTAATGGTATTGCGCGGCCCGCGGCCCAAATTCCTATAAGTGTTAAGGCGGTGAGTGCAAATGCAACGGCTGCGACAGATATCGAGATGGACTGAGCGGCAGTGAACGCATGCTCGACTGACCAATGATGGAGCCAAATGTCATGGAACTGAGCAGCAGCTAAGTAAATAGCAACGCCCACCATCGAGCCCCACGTCCCCGGAGCGAGAGGAAGAAAACCGACGCCGAAAGTCGTCACGCCCAGCGAGACAAAATCGAGCGGCCCCTCAGCTTTGCGGCGTTCGATCTCTGTTTTCATAGACTGTACGGGAGGGCGGCTTCCTAGAACTCGATGCCCTGCTGTGCGTAGATGCCGGCGTGGAACGGGTGCTTGATCTCTTTCATTTCCGTGACAAGATCGGCAGCCTCCACGAGCTCGGCCGGTGCATTGCGGCCGGTCATGATGACATGAAGACTCGGCTGGCCCTCGCGCGCTGCAGCAACGTCTTTAAGTACGGCGTTTACATCCAGAAATTTATAATCGAGCACATAAACCAATTCGTCAAAGACGAGAAGCTCGTAATCACCGGACCGCATTTTTTCGACGCACATGGCCCAGGTCTCTTCCGAAGTGCGAATGTCCTGGGCCGGGTCGTTCGTGTCCCAGGTAAATCCATCGCCCATGGTGTGGACCTCAACGCCGAGCTTTTCGAGCGATGTATGCTCACCGTAGCGGTCGGTCTTGGACTTCATGAACTGGATCATGCAGCATTTCAAGCCTTGGCCCGCAGCACGGACAAGAACGCCGATAGCGGCGGTGGTCTTGC
>DATHVL010000281.1:0-1663 GCA_035461325.1 Pyrinomonadaceae bacterium | reverse complement strand
TGAGATCATGCTCGGCAAGTTGTTTTGCCGGTATCGTTTCGCTCAACTCGCTGATCTTTTCGGGCGAACCCTGAAGCAGCAATCGATCGCCCTCTTTTAGGTCAACCCCGCGAAGGTCAATGCTCTCGACACTTTCACCGCAGCAGATCGCGAGCACATTGACCCCATATCTGCTTCGGAATTTGAGTTGTGCAATTGTCTTGCCGATCAGTTCCGAATCCTTTTCTAATATAGTTTCAGCAAGAGAAAGGCCGCCGGAGAAAAGGATCGAGGTAGCGTCGACGTCTTTGTCTATCTCGATAACGGGAGTCTTGGCGATCTCCTCGATCCGGTCGAGGCGGCCGAGGATCAGGAGTCGGTCGCCGGATCGGATCTCTTCGTCGGGCTCGGCAGGGACACGCTGGCCGGTAATACGGCGAATACTAAGAACGTTGAGGCCGAGGGCCTGCCCGATTCGGCTCTCCCCGATCGTTTTGCCGGCGAGCGGGCTTTCGTCCGGGACGACAAGGTATGCGAGGCGCTCTTCAAGGCTGTATAGTTGGCGGATATCAGGGCCATTTGAATGGTTATTAGCCGGAAGCTGTTCGACCGTTTTCCGAGTTGGCAGGAACTTGCGGCCAACGAAACTCATATACGCGACGCTTGCCGCAAGTATGACCAGTCCGCCTATCGTGAAGTCGAACATCTCCAGTGGACGAAGCCCCGCCTCCATTAGAGCGTCACGAACAAGGAGGTTGCTGGGTGTTCCGATCAGCAGGATCAGCCCGCCTAACAGCGAACCATAGGCCATCGGAAGCAACAGCTTAGAAGCGTGTCGCCGGGTCTTACTGGCGATGTCCATCGTGATCGGGAGGAACATCGCCGCGACCCCGATGTTATTCATAAACGAGGACAGGAGGGCGGTTACGGTCATCAAAACAGACGTTAGTTTTCCGTCGCCCCCTTTCGCAAACCGCATCAACTGGTTGCCGATCTTTGACGAGACGCCCGTCTTGGCAAGCCCGGCCGAAAGGATATACATTGCCCAGACAGTTATAACGGCGGGATTACTGAAACCGGCGATAGCTTGTTCGGTTGTAACGAGGCCCGTTAACGCCAAGGCGACGAGAACGCCGAGGGCCGTTAGATCCAGCCGCACGACCTCAGTGACAAATAGCACCACCGCGACGAGCAAAATGCCGAATGTGAGGGCGATCTCAAAGGTCATATCGGGTCAGTGATAATTCAAGCTATTTGGGAGCGGTTGGCGGTGGTAACATCTACATTATATCCACCATTTTTCCACGATCTGAGTTTAACAAAGGTTGATCCTGTAGTTCACCCAGGGCACTGAATAGGTGCGGTGAATTCGGAGATATGTTGCGGAGTCCACCCGCGAACGAAAAATGACGGCGATCTCTGCATATCGCCGTCATTTTATCTGCACTGCTCTTCTCTTAGTTAGGATTTTCCTTCGAGGAACGCCTTCAGTCTCCGTGATCGCGACGGGTGGCGCAGCTTTCTGAGCGCCTTGGCCTCGATCTGGCGGATACGTTCGCGGGTAACTGCAAAGTGCTGGCCGACCTCTTCGAGCGTGTGCTCGCTGCCGGTATTGCCCAGCCCAAATCGCATCTTGATGACCTTTTCCTCACGCGGCGTCAGTGTAGCGAGCACCTCGTCGGTG
>DATHVL010000280.1:0-4281 GCA_035461325.1 Pyrinomonadaceae bacterium | reverse complement strand
TGCCGTTCGAGACCAGGTGCTTTCTATCAAAAGAAATATTTACCTGATCGAATAGGCTGGTGTCGCCCGACGCCGACGCCTGAAGTTCAAGTGAGTTCTGGCCCTCGATCAACATTGAGGTCGGAATCTGGTGATTAACCTGAAACGCCAACTGTCCCGCGCTGACCGCCATCGGCAGCGACTGTCCGTTCAATTTGATCAGAATGTTATGAAGCCCGCTCGAAAACCCCTGAAATCTGATGTTGATATTCGCGGTCGCGGCCTGCGAATCCACACCGGATAGCTGAAACGTCAACGTTGTAGCATTATTGTTAACAATGCGGCCCCAAAAATTCTCGGCATCTCCGTTCCGGATGCTGTTCGTATAGATCGTCCGCTCTTTAAGGCTAAATGTCTGCCGATAATTTGTTGAAACGACGGTGCCGGTGTTCGGCCTGGTCGTTCGCACCCTGATCCGCTTGCCGGCGCTTGGGCCGTTGATCAGGAAATACGCACGCGTGTCGCTTTCAGGCGTGTCGATCCCCTTGCCCATGAATTCAATATACTGGCCGGCGGGCTCAACGATGATCGCCTGTTGAACCCCTCGCTCATACAGCTGCCAGTTCGCAGGATCCGTGTTTACGTTAAAGCCGCCCGCCTCTAGCTGGGCCCGTGAAATGCGGTGCAAGCCGCTTTTATCCACGCCGATAACAACTCCCGGCTGTGCTATGACCCACTGATGGGTAGCGGGATCTGGAGCGGTAACATTTTCTTCCACCTCAGACTGCAGATCTTTTGGGAGCGAAAGAATCTCGTCCATTAAAGGTAAAGGCTTTTGCGTCGGGTCGATCTTTCGCTCGCTATCGCCGCGAGCCGCTTCCGTGATGCTATCCACCTCAATTACGGCGGCCGTATTGCTGAATATGCGAGTACCGTCTAAAGCAACATTTTCAATTGTGTATGAGGCCCCAACGGCGCCCTCACGATCGAAAAACGAATAGTCCTGTTGAAATACCGGTTCGTCGGCAAAGAGAAATGCGCTGCCCGGTATCATCTCAGGCGAGATGATCTTTGTGCCTGACGCATCGGTTCGATAAACGTTAAAACCGACGCTCGAACGCTCGGTCTGCATTGTCCACTCAATAATGGTCAGTCGGCCGTCGGTGTGCGCCGTGACATCTCCAAATTGTGTCGTTTCTCGAATCTCCCGCGTTCGCGGGGATTGAATTTTACGTTTTTGATCCACGCCGGGGAATACCCGCTGGGCGGCAACCGGCAAAAATGTCGACAAAACGAACACGAATACCGTCGCGAAAGATACTACTTTTCTCATTTACTACTCCAACCAATAGGGTGATATTCAGATATGACACTCTAATCTACTATTTTAACTGCAGAATACCAAGATTTTTCTTACGCCGCCCGAGCTTCGGAATCGCTCAACAACCCGCGGAGCACAAATGGAAGAATGCCCCCTGCCAGGTAATATTCGACCTCAATTGGGGTATCGATCCTCAGTATCAGGCCAACCGTCTCTCGTTCTCCGGTGCTCCGGTTTATCCTCAGTTCGACCTCTTGCATCGGCCGGACCCCGCCTGTCTCCAGGCCTACCAGATCGAAGGTCTCGGTACCTTCTAGCCTCAGCGATTCAGCCGATTGCCCGTCCTTAAACTGAAGCGGCAAAACGCCCATACCTACAAGGTTTGAACGATGTATTCTCTCGAATGAACTCGCCACGACGGCATGTACTCCCATTAAGCTGGTGCCTTTAGCTGCCCAGTCGCGCGAGCTTCCCGTGCCGTATTCCTTTCCTGCAAAGATCACCAAGGGCGTGCCCTCTTCACGATATCGCATCGCGGCGTCATAGATCGACAGTTCCTCGCCCGACGGCTGATGCTTGGTAAAACCGCCCTCGACCGGCGACACCATCGTGTTCTTGATCCTAACGTTGGCAAAAGTTCCGCGTAGCATGACTCGGTCATTTCCACGCCGAGAGCCGTATGAGTTAAAGTTCTGCGGCTCAACGCCCCGCTCCTGCAGGTAAAGCCCCGCGGGCGAATTCGCCTTTATCGCTCCCGCCGGCGAAATGTGGTCGGTCGTCACCGAATCGCCAAAGATCGCAAGCGCCCGTGCTCCAAAAAAGTCCGAAAAGCCCCCGCCTTCCATTGAAAAATCATCGAAATAAGGTGGTTCCTGAATATAGGTCGAATCTGTGTCCCATGCGTAAACCTTGCCGGTTATCGTTTCAATGTCATTCCACAACGGATTTTGCTCTGCAAATTCGCTATAGAGACGGCGATATGTTTCCGGTTCAGCGGCTCCCTTCAACGCCTCCTGCACTTCATCAAGCGTTGCCCATATATCCTTCAAGAACACATCATTTCCATCTCGGTCCTTGCCGATCGGATCCAGATTCACGTCTTTGAGCACCGAGCCGGCAAGCGCATACGCGACGACCAGCGGGGGCGACATCAGAAAGTTTGCCTTGATATTCTGATGGACGCGGGCCTCAAAATTTCGATTTCCCGAAAGTACCGACGCAGCGATTATGTCATTCTCGATGATCTCCTCTTCAAGCGCCGCATCGAGCGGGCCCGAGTTACCGATACACGTCGTACAGCCGTACCCGACCAGGTTGAAACCTATCTGATCAAGATATTCCTGCAGTCCCGTCTTCTCAAGATACTCCGTTACGACCCTGGAGCCCGGAGCGAGCGAGGTTTTCACCGACAGCGGTACCGTCATTCCCTTCTCCGCTGCCTTTTTCGCAACAAGGCCCGCGGCGATCATCACCGACGGGTTTGAGGTGTTCGTACATGATGTGATCGCGGCAATAAGAACATCGCCGTGACCTAATGTGGTCTGTCCCGGAGGGCACGATATTTCATCCGCATTTACGCGGTCCGGCGTCGGCCGGTTGTTGATCATCTCCATCTCCGTCAAAACATTCGTCTCTCTTGTACTAACGTTCCCGTAGATCGGAAGCGGCACAGATTTCTGGCTTTGTTCACCGCCGCCCGCAATGAATCCCATCGGGTAGCCGCAGAGCGTCACCATTTGCCGCTTTTCCAGTTCTTCAATATCTTTGCCGTAACCGCCTTCGGCGACGGGTCGGGAAAAAAGCTCCTTGAATCGGTCGTCCAAGTGCGCCAGTTCGATCCGGTCCTGCGGACGTTTTGGCCCGGCCACAGACGGTGTGACGGTTGCGAGGTCCAGATCGTAGGTGATCGAGTAATCCACCTCGCCATCCAGGGGTATCCCGAACATCTGTTGAACGGTGTAATAGTTTCGGATCGTCTCGACCTGTTCATCGGTTCGGCCGGTCGCGGCGAAGTAATCGAGCGTTTTTTCATCCACGCCGAAGAAACCCATCGTCGCGCCGTACTCCGGTGCCATATTCGCGATCGTCGCACGATCTGTCGCATTCAGCGCCGCGGCTCCGTCGCCAAAGAACTCAACGAATTTCCCGACCACATTCGCCTTTCGGAGCATTTCCGTAACCCGCAGAACGAGGTCCGTTGCTGTCGCTCCTTGGGGAAGCGCCCCCGTCAGGTTCACGCCCACAACATCCGGAGTAAGGAAATAGACCGGCTGGCCGAGCATCGCCGCCTCTGCCTCGATGCCGCCGACGCCCCAACCGACGATCCCCAGGCCGTTGATCATCGTCGTGTGCGAGTCGGTCCCCACCAGTGTATCAGGGAAATATATGCCATCGCGTTCGAACACACCCTTTGCCAGATATTCTAGATTGACCTGATGGACGATGCCTATCCCGGGCGGTATCACGCTAAACCCGTTGAACGCCTGCGTTCCCCATTTCAGGAACCGATACCGCTGCTCGTTGCGCTTGAACTCCATCTCCATATTCCGCTGGTAGGCACTCTCGCTGCCGGCGTAATCGACTTGAACCGAGTGGTCGATCACCAGGTCGACAGGAACGAGCGGCTCGATCATGCCCACGTCCTTGCCCATCCGCTCTACGGCTGAACGCATTGCCGCGAGGTCCACAAGCAGCGGAACGCCGGTAAAATCCTGAAGAATGACGCGGGCAACAACACAGGGGATCTCCGCCGTCCGTTCGCCTTTAGCGTCCCACGATGCGAGCGATCGGACGTTGTCCTCGCTTATCTTCCGTCCGCCGTCAAAGTTTCTCAACACCGATTCGAGCACGATGCGCATTGAGATCGGCAGCCGCGAGATCTTGCCGATTCCCTGTGATTCCAGCTCCGGGAGCGAAAAGTAAACTCCTTCGCTGCCGGTTCCCGTCTTAAATGTCTGCCGTGTGTTAAAAAGTGTGTGATC
>DATHVL010000279.1:0-3387 GCA_035461325.1 Pyrinomonadaceae bacterium | reverse complement strand
TGATCTATATCGATGAATACGGCTCGGACCGGCGAGTAACCGCCGCCGGCGATGTGTTTACGATCGGCCGCCATAGCGAAAATGACCTCTGCATTCCGGACCCCGGCCTCTCCCGCGATCACATTCGCATCGAGCGTGAGGGCGATGCCTTCAAGATCCGCGATATGGGCTCGAGCAACGGCACCGAACTAAACGGCACCAGGCTCCATGAACCTGCGCATCTGAATGACGGCGATGTTGTGACGCTCGGCGGAGCCGTCGCTCTCCGAGTCGAGATCAAGAAAGAAGCCCCGCGTGCTGCGCCACCTTTGGAAGTCCGAGTTGAGTCAAGGACCAAGAAAGCACCTCCCCCGGCCGCTCAGAATATATCCGGCGGCACGTCCTCAGGTATACCGTTGCCATTTTTGATCGCAGCCCCGATTATCGGCGTACTTGTCGTCATTTTCTCGATCGCGGCAATTTACCTTCTGAATTCGCCCGGTTCCACAAACGCACGCTCGGGCGATGACATCGAGTTCGACGACGACGAGCCGATAACCCCGCGTGGGGATGATCGTAAAGTTAAAGACGGGCCGACTCCTACGCGAACGGCTGACGCCATCCCCGTGACCGAAGCATCGCCGTCAAATTCAACCGGCTCCGACAGCACATCGTCACCGACCGCAACCACCGGTTTGCAGGCCGTCGAGGAAAATGCCGCCCTCTTTATGCGGCGGATCGCACATAACGACCCGCGTGCTTTCATCACCGCCGAACATGCGAATCTTCTGGATGCCAAGATCAAGCAGGTCGCCGCATCGCCGGCTCTTGCCGCCAATATCGATTCTGCGGCTTCGGGGTCTGCCCGCATTACAGCACTCGCCCGTGAGCATAATCTCAAACCCCAGTTCGTCGCTGTCGCAGCGATCGCTCATATGGGCGGCCGCAGCGGCGATCCGGCAAAAACGGCCGAATCGATGATCGCGACTCTCGGCAAGCTTAGTACCCACCTCGGCACCGAATTCGGCGAGGATGCTCTTCTAGTTATCGCGGCCTACAAGCAAGGCGAGGCCAACGAGTTTCTTAAGATGCGCAATATGCTGCAGTCGCTTTCGAATCAACATCCCGAAAGCACACGTATGATACGAACAATCTGGTTTCTCCAACAGAATCAGAAGATCACTCCCGCCGAGTTCGACGCCGCTCTCACTTTTTTGGCAGTCGGTGCCATTACGCAAAATCCCAAAGCCTTCGGCGTCAATGCAAAAGCGCTGCAGCTGTAAGCACTTGGCCCGGGAACCCCGAGGCCTTCTCTCGCGTATCAAAGGGCGTTCACCCGTAAATGTTAGAAACACAACGTCTCGTGTTGTCTAATTTCGGAACTCGTTTTACTATTTACGTCGAAACCGACATATGAGCAGATACCGCAAGATCGTCTGGAACGAGGGGATGCTCCTGACGCCTCACCATTTCCAGCAATGGGACAACTATCACGAAGAACTGGTCCACTCGCGGGCTCAGTCGATGATTCCATACAATTATGGCGTTCTCGACCTCCAGGTGAATCAGGAAGCCATCGCGAACGGCAATTTTCAGATCACCCACTGCCGCGCTGTAATGCCCGACGGCTTGATGGTGAACGTGCCCGACGCTGAGGCGGTCCCGGATCTCCGCCCCGTGGGCGATCACTTCAAGGTCGAGCAGGAACGTCTCGGGGTCCACCTAGCGATACCTGCAAAAAAAGCGGGTGAGGCCAATTACCAGGCAAGCGGGGCCTCAGCAGGCAGCAATCTGCGCTTCCATCAGGAAGGCGCGATTGTCAAGGACGAGACGACCGGGTCAAACGAACAGCCGGTCGCTTACGCCAAAAGCAATTTGCGGATAATCTTCGATGATGAACTCCGCGACGGCTTCACCTCGATAAAGATCGCTGAACTCCAGCGTACCCCGACCGGGCAGATCAAGATCTCTGACGAATACATTCCGCCTATTCTTTCGTCGGGCGCTTCGGGCTGGCTTGTAAGTATGCTGCGTCAGCTTGTCGAGATACTGATAACCAAGAGCGGCAGCCTGGGTGAACAGCGTCGCCAGGCAAATGCCTCGCTCGCCGATTTCACTACTTCTGAGGTCGCGGTCTTCTGGCTGCTCCATACGATAAACGCCTCGATCCCGGCGATGTCGCACTATTTCCGCTCGCCGCTGCTGCATCCTGAAAGGCTCTATCTCCAAATGTCTGAACTCATCGGGCAGTTGATGACATTCTCGATCGAGATGCACCCGAAGGACATCGTCAAATATGACCACGATGACCTTTATTTCACGTTCTATAACTTGAACGCCCAGCTCCGCGAGCTTCTTGAAACGGTAATTCCGAGCCGGTGTGTACAGATTCCGCTTGAAAAAACGCGTGAGACGTTATACGTTGGCCGCATTGATGATGAACGGTTGTTGAAGGAAGCGGGATTCTATCTTGCCGTGCGTGCGCAAATGCCGGAGTCGAAACTCATCGAGGGCGTGCCCCGTGTAGTCAAGATCGCCTCACGCGACGTGATCGATTCTGTGATCGGCTCCGCATTGCCGGGCGTCGTTCTCACGCACGCGAATCCGCCGCCGGCACCGATCCCGGCCCGTGTCGGATTCAAATATTTCCAGCTCGATTCGATCGGGCCATATTGGAACGGCATTTCGGGGTCAAAGGTGATCGCTCTATATGTGCCGAACGAGATACCGGACGAGAAACTGGAGCTCTACGCCGTGAAACCGTAATAACAACATGGCTGATGGTGGTGTAAAAAACGATCTGATAACCTTCGCCGGCCCGGTCTTTGACCTGATACTCCGGCTCAAGGCGGGAATTGTCGCTCCGTCCAACGACTTGCGCCCCAAGATCGCCGGTATGCTTCAGGATTTTGAAAAGCGTGCTGAGCGCTACCGCTTCAATCACAAGATCGTTCAGGTCTCAAAGTTCGCCTTGGCCGCCTTTGTTGACGAGACCGTTCTTACAAATAACTTCCCGCTCAAGAACGAGTGGGAAAAGAACCCTCTTCAGCTCGAATATTTTGGCGAACAGCTCGCCGGCAACAAGTTTTTCGATAAGCTCGACGCGATGCTGAAACAGATCGAGGTCACGCAGGACGCCGTCGAGGTCTATTATTTTTGCATGCTTCTCGGATTCAAGGGCCGTTACGCGGTCTACGAGCAAGACAAGCTTTTGGCGACGATGCAGCGCACCGCAAATGCGCTGGTAAAGGTCGGAAAGATCAAACCCGTCGAACTCTCACCACATTGGCTCGCCAATGACCAGCCTAAGCCGCCCGAGAAGCGCGGGATGCCCGTTTGGGCAAAAATGAGCGCGATCGCCGGTCTAGGCTTAGGTGTAATTATCTATATGATCCTGTTTCTGCTTTC
>DATHVL010000278.1:0-2294 GCA_035461325.1 Pyrinomonadaceae bacterium | reverse complement strand
GCATTTCCCGCCGATCAGGCCCCGAGCTAGATATTTAGTAAAAAGAGCCAAACTTGAATGTAGGGTGCTCGCACTCTAAACTGAATCTATGCCCGGAGCCGGCCGCGCCGAAGTTTATTTCATCGCAATAATGATGCTGTTGATCCTTGTGGGATCCGGCGTCGCTCTTTATTTTTTCTTTAAGACCTATCGCAAAGAAATGGCCGAACGCGCCGCACGCCAGGAGGCGAAACGCGAAGCGCTGGCCGCAGATGAACCTAAAGCGAACGGCGGCCCGGAAGAGCAAAACCATGCCGCACCTTAGACGCCTTGAAGAGGGAAACACGCTGCTGGCCGTCGTCGATATGCAGGAGGCATTTCGGTCGCCGATCGGCGATTTTGCCCTTATAGCCTCGCGGATCTCGGTCGCCGTCCGCGGATTTCGGGCGCTCGGCCAGCCGATCCTCGTTACCGAACAGTATCCGCAGGGCCTTGGGCCAACGGTCGAGGAAATTAGCCTGGTGCTTGAGGACGAAACCCCGACGATCGAAAAATACACCTTCAGCGCCTGCGGCTCAGACGAGTTCGTCAAAATGATAAAGGCCGCCGGCGCAAGACAGATCGTTATCTGCGGGATCGAATCGCACGTCTGCGTCAACCAGACCGCGCACGACCTGATCAGCATGGGGCTCGAGGTTCATCTTCTCGCCGATTGCACCGCCTCGCGGTTCGAGCACGACAAACAAGCCGGCCTGGCAAAGATGTACGCGAGCGGCGTTGTGCCTTCGTCGACCGAGATGGCGTTCTTCGAACTGATGCACGATTCACAGCACCCGCAATTCAAAGAGGTCCAGGGCCTCATTCGTTAGAAAACTTTAGATGGAACTCTTATCCTCACTAAACCCGCAGCAGTCAGAGGCGGTGCAAACCACCGAGGGGCCGCTGCTCATCCTGGCCGGTGCCGGCTCGGGCAAAACGCGCGTCATCACCGTCCGCATCGCCTATCTTCTTTCTGAGAAACAGGTACCGCCGCACAATATCCTCGCCGTTACATTTACAAACAAGGCCGCCGGCGAGATGCGCGACCGCGTAAAAGAATTGCTCCGCGGAACAAAGCTAAATTCCGCCCCGCTCATCTCCACGTTCCACAGTCTATGCGTCCGCATCCTCCGTGCCGATATCGAATCGCTCAATGACGGCTACACGCGTGCGTTCACGATCTACGACACCGACGATTCGCAAAAGGTCGTCCGAGCCTGCATTAAGGACCTCGGTCTCGATGAGAAACAGATAATCCCGCGCGTCGTCCGCGGTGCCATCTCCGCGGCGAAGAACAATCAGCAAGATGTCACGGCGTTCGCCTCTCGCATCGAACACACCGACGAAAAACGCGCCGCCACCGCTCAGGTCTATCGGATGTACGAGGAACGGCTGCGGCGTGCGAACGCGCTCGATTTTGACGATCTGCTGATCAAGACGGTAGAACTTCTAAAAGAGTCGGACGATGTCCGCGAAAAATATAACGACCGCTACAAATACATACTGGTCGATGAATATCAGGACACAAATCCGATCCAGCTCGCGCTGATCCTGCTGCTCACTAAAAAGCAGCAGAACATCTGCGTGGTGGGCGATGACGCCCAGAGCATCTACGGATTTCGCATGGCCGATATCCGCAACATCCTCGAGTTTGAGAGCCATTTCCCGGCGGCAAAGGTCATCCTGCTCGAACAGAACTATCGCTCGACTCAAACGATCCTCGACGTCGCCGACGCGATCATCGCGCACAACGTTAACCAGAAAAAGAAGAAGCTGTGGACCTCGAACCAGGGCGGCGAACGCATCTTCTATTACCAGGCGCCCGACGCCGACGGCGAGGGACGCTTCGTCGCGGCAAAGACCGAGGAACACCTGCGTCGAAATCCGAACGACAAGGTCGCAGTCCTTTACCGCACCAACGCTCAGTCGCGCGTCTTTGAAGAAACTCTCCGCCGGGCCCGCATCTCCTATAACATCGTCGGCGGCTTTTCGTTCTACGAACGGCAAGAGGTAAAGGACATCATCGCCTACCTCAAGCTCGCCCTTAACCCCGCTGACGACATCGCCCTGCTTCGGGTTATAAATACTCCGCCGCGCGGCATCGGCAAGACCACGCTCGACGAGCTGCAGTCACAGGCCGAGGGCCTCGGCGGCTCGCTGTGGGAAGCTCTTTGCACCATCACAGACCGTGCCTGCGACCGTCCCGTTAATCTCACAAATCGGGCAAAGGACGCCCTGCGTTCCTTTAAGCGAGTCATCGAATCGCTCCAGCGTAT
>DATHVL010000277.1:0-2919 GCA_035461325.1 Pyrinomonadaceae bacterium | reverse complement strand
CGCCGCCGAGCCAGGTCGTTTCCCCACCCCAATATACATCCTCGTCCGGCTCCCAAACGTCGGCACGCCCGCCGCCAAAGCCGAGCGGCCTAAATTCCATTGTTTCGAGCGCCACGTTGCCGGCAAGTATCAACAGGTCAGCCCACGATAACTTTCGGCCGTATTTCTGCTTGACCGGCCAAAGCAGCCTTCGGGCCTTGTCAAGGCTCACGTTATCCGGCCAGCTATTGAGCGGAGCAAACCGCTGCTGCCCGCGACCGCCGCCTCCGCGTCCGTCGCCGATGCGGTAGGTGCCCGCAGCGTGCCAAGACATCCGAATGAACAACCCCCCGTAGTGGCCAAAATCCGCCGGCCACCAATCCTTTGAATCGGTCATCACCTTCGCAAGGTCGTTTTTCACGGCAGCAAGATCAAGCGATTTGAACTCCGCCGCGTAATTGAATCCTTCCCCCATCGGGTCAGACAGGTTCGAGTGCTGGCGGAGTATGTCCAGCCGCAGCATATTGGGCCACCAATCACGGTTCGCCCTGAAGGTACCATGGGTAAACTTCAGGGCTCCGCTTGTGAAGGGGCACTTTTCTGAACCATTCGAATTTCCGTTATTTTCCATATTGTCTCACCTTCCCTATAATGATTTTTCGGCCCGGACGCACCTCGGGCATAGGCCCCTTAAGATCACCTCTATCGAGCCCGCTTTGAACTTGGAAAGACGCTCTGCTTTTCTCAGCACATCGGCCGGGACGGGGAGGTCCAGATCCACGAGCTTTCCGCATTTGTTGCAGATCGCGTGGTCGTGCCGCGTCAGCGTCTTGTCATATCGTGTCGCGTCGATCGAGAATTTTACCTCGCCGATCAGTCCTTCGTTCTTAAGATAACGCAACGAATTATAGACCGTGGCGAAAGAGATGCTCGGGAGCAGCCGGCGGGCGTCTTCGAAGACCTCGTTGGCCGTCAGGTGGTCGTCCGACTGACGGATCACCTCAAGTACGGCCTGCCGCTGTTTGGTTAGTCCTGGGCCACTAATGTTATTCATTGTGATCCTTAATTTCTTGGAGTGGATTTACAATAGTTCTAATTCTAAATCTTGTCAAGGGCAAAAAAATGGACCGTCGCTTGGGGCCGGTGATCATCCCTTGAGCTAGCTTATTTGTAACGCATCAGGTTGCCGGGGCCGTGCTGAACCATTCGACGAATTTCGGAATACCCTCCTCGATCTTCGTTGTCGGCTCGTAGCCCAACAGCCGTCGGGCTTTCGAGATATCCGCATAGGTTATCGGAACGTCTCCCGGCTGCATCGGCTGCACGTCGACAACTGCCTTGGTGCCCATGCTTTCCTCTATCAGCTCGATCAGCCGCCTGAGCTCCGTCGTTTCTGACTCGCCAAGGTTAAAGACGTCGTGCATCGCGCCGTCATAATCGATCGCCGATCGTACACCTTGAATTAAGTCGTCGATGTAGGTATAGTCTCGCCGCGTCGAACCGTCGCCGAACATTTGTATCGGCTTTCCCTCGGCGATGAGCCGCGTAAATTTATGGATCGCCAGATCCGGGCGCTGCCTGGCGCCGTAAACCGTGAAGAACCGTAGGCAGACGGTCCTTATGTCGAACAGGTGCGAGTATGTGTGACAGATAAGCTCGCCCGCCGCCTTTGTCGAGGCATAGGGGGAGATCGGGTTGCGGATCGGGTCCTCTTCCGAAAAAGGCACCTTCTCGTTGATACCATATACGGAGCTCGACGAGCCGAACACGAACTGTTTCACCTCATAGTCACGCGCCAGTTCAAGCAGGTTAAGCGTGCCGTTAATGTTAGTTTCCGCGTATAGCCGGGGCTCCTTCAGCGACGGCCGAACGCCTGCCCGGGCCGCAAGATGTACGATCGCGTCAAACTGCGTCTCGTCAAAAACCGCGGTCAAGGCCTCCACATCGCGGATGTCCGCCTCGACAAATTTGAACGAGGGGTCTTTTAAGAGCGGTTTCAGGTTCTCGCGCTTTATCTCCGGCGAATAGAAATCGTTCAGGTCGTCAACGACCGTTATCTCCCAGATGCCCTCGCTTAACAGACGCTCGGCTAAATGGGAACCGATAAAGCCGGCGCCGCCAGTGATCAGAATGCTTTTTGTCACTTTATTTATGGGTGGCCCGGGCGATCGTCCTCCCGGGCCCTGATATATCTAGCATACAAGCGAATGAGCGAAAACTTGTCAGCCGTTGCTCATTGCTCAGTTCAAATAACGCTTCCGTGCATGATGCCGGTGCACGACCTCTTCGAGAAATCCCTCATAGGTGAAGGTCTCGAGGTCGTAGTCCGGCTTTAACTTATACATCAGCGGCAGCCCGACCCGCCACGCCATCCAGTCGCGCTGTCGCTGGCTTAGGTCCCACCGTCTTCGCAGCAGATTCTCGGCCACCTCGACCTCGGCTTCGGTCAGCCGGCCGACATCCATATTGAATTTCGTCGCCGGCTGCACTCTGCGAAAAGCCGCGTCGGCGATGGGATTTGAGAAGGTTTCCGCAAAGGTCGGTGCCTCATCCGATCGCTCGCGAATAACGACCGTCCCTCCAAAAATGTCGCCCACCCGCTGATCCTTCGGACTCAGAAATATCGTGATCAGCCCGATCGAATACATCGGCCCCGGCATCGTGTCGATCAGCCGCAAAAGGTTGCGAACGGCTGACTCGAAGATCGTGACCGGCCGCCCGTCTTCGCGAATGACCCTGAGTTTCATCATCCGCTTGCCGGGGGTCTGTCCATCCCACCACCATTCAAAAAATATGAAATAGCCGAAATAGATCGCAAAGACCGCTATTACCAGTATCGCCACTGCCCATTTGGGAGCATCCGCAAAAAGGCTCTCTTCGCCGGGCGTGCCTATCGCCGAATAGCCCATGAGATCTGCACTGATCAGGACCACGGCGATC
>DATHVL010000276.1:0-3798 GCA_035461325.1 Pyrinomonadaceae bacterium | reverse complement strand
AACTATATCGGCATCGAAGAACCGCCGGGCGAGATGTTCGGCAAGGTAATGTCGATCTCGGACGAGCTGATGTGGCGGTACTATGAGCTATTGACCGACCTCGCCCCGGAAGAGATCGCGGCGCTGAAATCACGGTGCGAGAGCGGGGAAGAGAATCCGCGCAACATAAAGGTTAGGCTCGCGAAGCTGATCATCAGCGATTTTCATTCCGAGCGCGATGCGAACGCGGCCGAGGAAGAATTCACGCGGCGGTTCGTGCAGAAAGAGGTACCGGACGAGATCGAAGAAAAAACCGTGTCGCCGGGAACGCATCGGCTGCCGGACCTGCTTGCAGAGACGGGGCTCGCGTCGTCAAAGGGTGAGGCAAAACGGTTGATAGAACAAGGCGGCGTAAAGATCAACGGCGAAAAAGTTTCGAACTCTGCAGCGGATATCAACGTCTCATCAGTCGCGATATTGATACAGGTCGGGAAACGCAAGTTTTTGAAGGTTAGCGGATAGGGCCACGCCTTCTCGAGCATTGGCGTCAAGAGGCCGAACGCTATATAATCGCGAAACTACAAGCATGGGAGCAGCCAAAGCAACTCGGGCACGGTTATCTGAGCGGATCAACACTATGTTGGCCGCGGACCGGCCGTTGCGGGAATTTGCCGGCAACATGTCAAAGATCGCGAAGTATGCGATCGACGAAGCAAACAGCCTTTCGCTGGAGCACGTTGAGATAACTCTTCCAAGGCTGCCGAAAAAGCTTGACGGCTTCCGCATCATCCACCTTTCGGACATACACCACAGCCCATTCACCAGCCTCGACCACATATCGCGTGCGGTTAAGGTCGCGAACCGCTTGCGGCCGGATATGTTCGTGCTGACGGGCGATTACGTTTCGCACGAGCCTGAGTATATCGGCCCGGTCGCCGAAGTCCTGGGAACGCTGGAATCGGAATTCGGCACACACGCATGCCTGGGTAATCACGACCACTGGACGGACCCCGGCACGGTTTCGGACGAGCTTAGTGCCAACGGCATAAACGTGCTGATCAACGAGGGGTTTCGGTGTGAGGCACGCGGGGCGGCTTTTTGGCTGGCGGGCGTGGATGACCACATGGTCGGGCGGACCGATCTTCCCGCAGCGATGAAGGGCGCATTTCCCGACGAGATGAAGCTTTTGCTTGCGCATAACCCGATCATTTTCAGAAAGGCTGTGCGGTACGGTATCGACCTGACGCTGAGCGGCCACACGCACGGCGGGCAAGTGAAAGTGCGGACTCCGGAGAAGCGCATCCTGCCTAAGCGGAAGCTTTCGGCCGGGCTCCACTCACGCCGCGGTTCGCACATCTATATTACGCGCGGCATCGGCACGGTCGTGCTGCCTATCCGCTACCAGTGTCCTCCCGAGATCTCGCTGCTTGAGCTACGCGCGGGCTGACGGCGGCATGATCCTGACCATCCCCAACCTGCTTACCTTTCTTCGAATGGCACTCATCCCCGTGTTTGCCAGCCTCCTTTTTTACGGCAACAGCCGCTGGGCTCTGTTTGTTTTTGTGGTCGCCGGGATATCTGACGGCGTCGACGGATTTTTGGCGCGGCGATTCAAACAGGAATCGGAACTGGGCACGATAATCGACCCGATCGCCGACAAGCTGTTGATGACGACGGCATTTATAGTGCTTTCGCTGCCGGGGGTATTGGAGCCGGTCCGGTTCTTGCCGATACCGTTCTGGGTCACGGCGGCGGTCATTGGGCGCGATGTGCTGATCGTCACGGTGGCGGCTGCGATAAATATCATCACCGGATTTCGCGGGTTCCGGCCGTCCTTTCTTGGCAAGCTCTCGACGTTTGTCCAAGTGCTGGCCGTGACACTGGTGCTGATAGCGGCGGTGACGGGGTATTCCTTTTATCTCCCGACCGTTTATTTTATTGTCGTACTGCTAGCCACTGCGTCCGGGTTCCACTACATTTTCCAGATCGCGGGGCTGATGAAAGAGCAGGAGATGAACAAGGAACGGACCGATTCGTGAACTTCCCGCCTCGCTCGCATGCTAACCTAATGGCATGGCAGAAGATAAAGACAACAAGATAGTTAATCTTTTCGGCGCACTGGATTATCAGGAAAGCTCAGTGGTCAGCCGCGTCCTTCTTAAGAACGCGGGCGGCACGATCACGCTCTTCGTATTTGATAAGGGCGAGGGTTTGAGCGAGCACAAGACGCCCTACGATGCATTTCTGACGCTGATCGAGGGCGAGGCTGCGATCCGCATTGCGGAGGCCACGCATCAGCTCAAAGCCGGCGATTCGATCGTACTGCCGGCGGATATCCCCCATGCGGTGGATGCGGTTACACGGTTCAAAATGCTGCTCGTGATGATCAAAGCGCCAAAGGCGGATTGAGGTTTATCGGCGGATGAACGTAGTAAATTCCGTGATTAAAGCGGATAATAGGGATTGCCCACCACAACAATTGAAAGGGGGAATTTCCATTATGAGTATTTACAAAATCTTATTGCCGGTGCTTGCGGCCGGCTTGATCTTTGCGGGCTGCAACACCGAAGGGACGCAGCAGACCGGCATTGTGAACGACAATGCGAACTTGGTCGCGGTCGAGGATACGATGGCCGACAGCGACGAGTATTGGGCAAAGGACAACTTTGACCTGCAGCGGGCCGGGGCGATCTTTGAAAGGTCAGAGAGCCCGGCGGAGTTTGAACGTTATTTGAACGAGCCGGGCGGCGTAAACAATCTTGACCTCAACGGTGACGGCTATGTGGATTACATAAGCGTTAGGGAGTTTGACGACCGTGAAGACGGTCAACGCGGGCTTTCGCTGTTTACGCGTTTCGGCCCGGACCTGATCCAGGAAGTGGCATCGATTCTTTTGTATCGTGACGAGCCGCGATATCCGGGTGCCCGCGTTTATCTGCGCGGCGACGAACGGATCTACGGCGACAATCACTATTACGAAACGAACTGGCTGGACCGCTCTCTCGGGTTGGTGAGTACGTTATTCGGCGACCGCGACGAGCGTTACCAGTCGCCGTACTACTACGATAACTATCCGGATTACTATGAGCCGTATCAAGTGGTCGAACCCGCGTATTACCAAACGCGAGTGGTCCAGTTGTACCCGGAACCGGCCTTTGTTTACACGACGGCTCCGCAGTATATCGACCGGATCAAGATCAAGTCACCGAACAACGGCCTTCATCTTGGGCAGATCAAGGCTCGGCTGGTGAAGCCGTCCGACGAGCAGGCCGCATATTATCGAAACAATCGCGGTAGGCCGGCGTTCGCTCCTGGACGGGATGTACCGCCGGGACAGGCGATGCAGAATCCGAACCGAGGCCCCGGTAACAGCAGCGCCGGCGGGAGGCCCGTTGGCCCGGACAACGCTCCCGGCCAGCAGAAGCAAGGTAACCCCGGAAAGGGCCCCGACAAGCCTGACGACAAGGGCAAGGGTAGCGGTAAAGACGATAAGGGCGGCGGCAAACCCGATAACCCGGGCAAAGGCCAGGGTAAACCTTAAGCTTCGGAACTAAGTAGGCTAAGGCTCCCACCTTAGCCTTTTTTCATCAGACGGAACCGCCGTTCATGACAGAGCGGATGGTTTTTAGAAGTTCGTCGATATCCACCGGCTTTGAGAGGTGTGCGTGATAGCCGGCGTTTAGCACATCGCGGCGGTTTTCGCTTGAAGCGTAGGCGGTGATGGCTATCGCCGGCATCATCGCGACCACCGGCTCTGAATGGCCCCTCACCGCTCTGATCAGGTCGAAACCATCCATTTCGGGCATCCCGATATCGCTT
>DATHVL010000275.1:0-1671 GCA_035461325.1 Pyrinomonadaceae bacterium | reverse complement strand
ATCGTATCGGGGCGTGCCAAATCCGATCTTGAGCAATGGTTCGGCAAGATCCCTAATTTGTGGCTAGCCGCCGAGCATGGAGCCGTTATGCGGAACCCGGGAGAGAAAGAATGGACCAGTTCTCACCCGAATGTCCCCGATAACTGGAAAAAGGATGTATACGAGGTGCTGGAACATTTCGCCGACAAGACGCCCGGCAGCTATGTCGAGGAGAAAGATTTTTCGCTCGTTTGGCATTACCGGATGTCCGATCCGGAGTTCGGCGAATGGCTCGCCAACGAGCTTAATTCCACGCTCGACGAATTGCTGGCGGACACACAACTCCGTGCGATACAGGGCCGTAAGAATGTTGAAGTAAAACTAATATGGGCCAATAAGGCCGATGTCCTGGCACAGATGACGCACGACGAGCCCGATTTCGACTTTATGATGGCCGCCGGCGACGACACGACGGATGAGGACCTATTCGCGAAAATGGGGCCGGAATCATGGACGGTACATATCGGCAGTGAACGCACCGTCGCCCGTTACCGGCTGCGAGACTATCGCGAGGTGCTTGATCTACTCACATCGTTTTCGGAGGCACCGGGGGAGCGATCGAGACGCCGCAGGCTTACTGCCGCGGCCCGCTGATCAGCGATTTGTAGATATCTGTCACAAGTTTCTAAATGGAACGTCTGTTTATCAGGACCGACTCAATGGAAACGAAAGACGACGGAACCAGACTAGAGATATTCAACACACATCGGCCGCGCCTCTTTGGCCTGGCGTACCGAATGACGGGCACCCGGCACGACGCTGAAGAGATCCTTCAAGATGCGTATATTCGATTGCACAACGCGGACATCGAGGCGATAAATAATCCTGAGGCATGGCTGGTCACGGCAGTTACGCGGCTCTCTATCGATCGGCTCCGAAAGGCCTCGGCCAAGCGAGAGACCTATATTGGGCCGTGGCTTCCGGAGCCGCTTGTGGCCGACAGCGGGAATACTCCCGAGGCAGACGTTGAATTTGCATCGAGCCTTTCTATGGCGTTCCTTGTGATGCTCGAACGCCTGTCGCCGCAGGAACGAGCTGTCTTATTGCTGCACGATGTCTTCGACCTTGGCTATTCGGAAATTGCCAGCGCGATGGATAAAAAGGAGCCCGCGGTACGGCAAATGCTTCACCGTGCTCGCGAACGGGTCCGCACCGAAAGGCCGCGTTTTCGACCCGATCGCGAAGCGCACAAGGCTCTCGTCGAACGGTTCGCCATCGCCGCATACACCGCAGATGAGAATTTGCTGCTCGAACTGTTTTCCTCCGAGATCGCGGTGACGAGCGACGGCGGCGGAAAGATCACCGCGGCCCGCAAGGTGATCACAGGTCTCGAAAGGGTCATCCGGCTGTTTGCGCTTGCGGTCGCGGGCCATGCCGATCACATCGATCGAGAGATCCGAGAAATAAACGGCGAGCCGGGGGTCGTCGAGTACTACGACGGAAAGGTTTTTGCGGCAAATACCTTCAAAACCCACGACGGCAAAATAACCGCCATATACCGCGTTATGAACCCGGATAAGCTAAGTGCTTTGGAAAAAGCGCATCGGGGGGTGTCAAGTTTTAACTCCACGTCCGTCTGAGCATATGTAGGCCGTAACGGCCCTCAACTTCAAATAATAGGAGTAATCATAT
>DATHVL010000274.1:0-3548 GCA_035461325.1 Pyrinomonadaceae bacterium | reverse complement strand
GGGCTTTGGCTCGCGGTGGGGATGGTGGTCGCGCTATTTGTGGCGTCGCGGCTGGCGGCGCGCGACGGGCTGCCGCGAGAGAGGATCTACGACCTGGGGCTGTGGACGCTGGTCGGCGGGCTGTTGGGGTCGAAGATCCTGATGTTCTTTGTTGAGGACAACGTCCAGATCTTTTCGCTCGATTTTCTGCGTTCGGGGGGCGTTTATTATGGCGGGTTGATCGGCGGATTTTTGACAGTAGTTCTCTTGATCAAATTTTATAAGCTGCCGTTCTGGAAGGTTGCAGACGCTTTTGCGCCTGCGTTGGCACTGGGCCAGGCGTTCGGCCGGCAGGGCTGCTTTGCCGCCGGATGCTGTTGGGGCAAGCCGACCACGATGTGGTGGGGCGTGCATTTCACAGAGAAGGGCAATGAATATACAGGAGTTCCGATCGCGAATAATGTGCATCTGCATCCGACGCAGTTGATCGAATCGTTCACGATGTTCGCGGTGTTTGGGCTGCTGGTATGGCTGCACCGCAACAAGAAATTCGACGGGCAGGTGCTGATCGCATATGGGTTAATCTACGCGATCTTCCGTTTCCTTATCGAGTTTATCCGCGACGATCCGCGTGGCGACCTCTTCGGCCTGACGACGATGACCGGGCTCTCGACATCGCAGATCATGAGCCTAGTGGTGGCGGCCGCTGCGATCGTATTCATGATAATGCGGATGCGTAAGGCGGGAGGTGACCGTGCCGCGATCCCCGAATCCTGATCGCCCCATTATGGACGAAAGCTCAACTCCAATACTTTCCTACGAAATCACTGCTGCAGATGCCGGTAAACGGCTCGATGCTTTTCTAGCCGATAATATCGAGGGATGGTCACGTTCGCGGCTGCAGCGGCTGATCGAGGACGGGGACGTCCTGGTCAACGCCGGAATTGTTAAGGCATCGTACAAAATGCGCGAAGGGGACGAGATCGAGGCGGAACTGACCGAGGCCCCGGCCGCAGTATTTGAACCCGAGAACATCCCGCTTGATATCGTTTATGAGGACGAGTACCTGGCGGTTATAAACAAGCCGGCCGGGATGGTAGTGCATCCGGGCGCGGGTGTGCCGAGCGGGACGCTCGCCAACGCGATCGCGTGGCACTTTTCTATCGAGCACAAAGATGGTGTGCGTAACGACCGTGTCGGCATTGTCCACCGCCTCGACAAGGACACGTCGGGGCTTATCGTCGTGGCGAAGGACGAGCGAACGCATGAGGCGCTTGGGGAACAGTTCCGGCTGCGCGAAGTTTACAAATCGTATGTTGCGTTGGTTCACGGCAGCCCGCGTGAGAACAACGGAACCATTGACCGTCCGATCACGCGGGACCGTTGGCATCGGACGAAGATGACGACCGCGGCAAACGGCCGGGCAGCACTTTCAAAATGGAAGGTGAGGCAGCGTTTTGAGAAGTTTGCTCTGCTGGATGTCGAGATCAAGACGGGCAGGACGCACCAGATACGCGTCCATCTCGCATCGATCAACCATCCGGTCGTCGGCGACAGCCTTTATAACGAGGGCCGAGACAATACGATCGCCGATGTTGAGATAAAGCGGGCGGTTGAATCGCTAGGAAGATTCTTTTTGCATTCTGAGCGGCTTGCGTTCACGCACCCGATTACGGGCGAGCGGAAAGACCTCACTTCCCAAATTCCTCAAGAATTGGCAAACTTGCTACGGATCTTATAGAACAAGGCGGGACTGATCTTGTAGGAGGTGCCGATGGATCTCGACTCAGTCTTTACCTTTCTGAGGGAAAACCTCGTAATCCCGATCACTGCGGTCGTTTTCATTACCGTATTTGGTGCGCTGTTCCTCGGATGGCTCTTGAAACTCCGACGCACTATTCATGTCGCCAAGCACGGGGTGGCAGGAACCGCGGTTGTAAAGGGCGTGCGCCAGACCGGCGCGATGAAGAACGACATACCCAAGATCGCCATGAAGCTGGAGGTTACGCTGCCGGGGATCCCTACTTATACCATCGAGAAGCGGGCATATATACCGATGATCTACTATCCGCGGATCCAACCGGGGATGACGATCGACGTGGTCGCCGATCCGGCACGAACGGATAACGCAAAATCTAGGCGTGCAGTTCAAGGATGAGATTTAGTGCGAAGGCCCGCCGCGTTCTCGATCTAGAGCGCGATGACTTGCCGCTCGAATATCGCTTCTCACCACGCTAAATAATGACATAGTTTGATTTCGGGACGAATTTCTTGACCCGGGTCCGGGGCTCTTGTAACATTTCAAGGCAAGTGACGTTTTACTCTCTCAGATTGATCGTTGCCGGGATCGGGCTTGGCCTAGCGGTCGGGGTCGGGCTTTATACGTTCTGGTACGGCAAGGGATATTCGTATATGAGCAACGATCCGGCGGCGTGCGCCAATTGCCATATAATGAATGAGCAATACGACGGCTGGCTGAAATCGAGCCACAAGACCGTCGCAACCTGCAACGATTGCCACACCCCCCATGACACGGTCGGAAAGTTCGGGACAAAGGCCTGGAACGGCTTTTGGCACTCTTACTATTTCACCGTCGGCGGTTTTCACGAGCCCATACAGATAACGGAGAGAAACCGGCAGATCGCCGAAGAGAGCTGCCGTTACTGCCATCAGCAGATGGTTGATTCGATAACCGTTTCGGAAGCGGAGGCACACTTTAGCCAGGTGTCGTGCATCCGGTGTCATCGAAACGTCGGGCACATGCATTGATCAGGAGCGAGCTATGGAAGAACAGAATAAGGAAACCGTCCACGAAAACGAAATCGTGAGAGATGATCCGGCGAAGCCCCGAAAGAGGCTGTATGGATTAAGGCTCGTGATACTGGTGGCGTTCGCTTCGTTTGCTGCAGCCGTGCTCGGCCTGGCCCTGCTCACCAACATAATGGAGAGAAAGGATGAGGCGAGGAACCCGTTTTACCGTGTCGTGGAATTGACAGATGACACCATGGATCCCGCCATCTGGGGCAAAAACTTTCCACAGCAGTACGACAGTTATTTGCGCACCGTCGACCAGGTTCGAACGCGATTCGGCGGCAGCGAGGCCATACCGCGAACACCGACCGAGGCGGACCCGCGATCGGTGGTAGCACAGTCGCGACTTGAAGAAGATCCGCGGCTTCGGACGATGTGGGACGGATATGCATTTGCGGTGGATTTCCGCGAGGAGCGCGGGCATGCGTATATGCTCGAGGATCAGACCTTTACGGAGCGGCAGGGGGTCACCACACAGCCGGGGTCATGCATCAACTGTCACGCATCGGCCTACAACGCTTATAAGAAGTTGGGAAACGGCGACATAGTTGCCGGATTCCGAGAGCTCAATAAGATGCCCTATGTTGAGGCGCGGCAGCATGTGAGCCATCCGGTGGCGTGCATTGATTGTCACGATTCGCAGACGATGCAGCTGAGAATTACGCGGCCCGCATTTATGGAAGGGATCAGGCTGATCAAGGCGGGCCAGGGCATCGCCGATTACGACGTCAATCGGGACGCGACGCGGCAGGAGATGC
>DATHVL010000273.1:0-2630 GCA_035461325.1 Pyrinomonadaceae bacterium | reverse complement strand
GGGGTCGACCAAACGTTAAAGGCTAACAAATCTCGAAAGATATGTAAATCTATCAGATGGCCCGGCAGCGGCGGCTGTTGCCAGCGAAAAACTTGCGGCACAACCGACATCTTATACCATAAAAGAACGCGAAAGTTCTTGTCACAAAGTGTAAGTTCACGGTGTTTTAACAGCAGATACGGGAAATTCCCCAATACTGACCCCTTGGAGTTTCTATTATATGAGTTGGCTTTATTCAATTTTGATCGCGGGACTATTGGTTTCATCGAATGCTGAGATGCCCCCGGCACCGATTGAAGAGGTGGTATCAGCCCCGATGGCCGCAGTTCAAGATGTTACCGAGAAATTTGACCAGACCCATCCGCTGGGGCCGGGCGGCCGCGTGAGCGTCTCGAATGTGAACGGCCCGATCGTCGTCGAGGCATGGGACCGCAATGAAGTACGTGTCGAGGCGACCAAGATCGCGGATTCAGCCGAGACGCTTGCGGAAATGGAAATCGATGTTGACGCACGCGCGGACCGGATTTCGGTGAGCGTGGACCACAAGGGCTGGCGTTTCGACAGCCGAACGGGCCGCGACCGGAACCGTCGGGCTGAGGTGCATTTTAAGCTATCGGTGCCGCGTGGTGCGGTGCTTGACGAGATCGCGACCGTGAACGGAAAAGTGACCGTTTCAAACTTCACGAACTCGGTCAAAGTTTCGGCGGTGAATGGCGACGTAGAGGCGACGAATCTAAAAGGCACGGTAAAGCTCTCGACGGTCAACGGCGAGGTTATGGCCGAGATCACAGATGCGGAGCCCGGCAGCCAGCTCAATTTGAGCACCGTCAACGGCAGCGTTTCGGTGCTGCTGCCCTCGGACATTAATGCAACGATCAAAGCGGATTCGCTGAACGGGAACATTACAAACGACTTTGGGCTACCTGTGAAGAAAGGCGAGTACGTCGGGCGAAATCTGCACGGCCGGCTCGGCAGCGGTGATGTTCAGGTACGGCTCGACAGTGTGAACGGGCCGCTCAAGATCAGCCGCCGTCAGGACGGGAGACAAGTGAACCCGGCGACCAATCTTCTCTCGGCAACCTCCGGTAACGTACCTCGAGTCAATCCCGGCGTGGAACGTGCGATCTCCGAGTCGGTCAGAGTCGCCGGGAGCGAAGCGGCGCGGGCCCTTGAAACGGCGCGGGTCGAACTCGAGAAAGTTAAGCCTGCACTTGAGAACATGAAGGTCGAGATCGATGCGGACCAGCTGCGGTCTACGATCCAGGCCGGCCTTGCCCGCGAAAAGGCAGCGCTTGCGATGATGGCGAACATCAATTGGGCGTCGGGTATCCCGATGCTGAACAAGCGGGAGAAAAGCTTTTCGGTCGCAAACGATGCGGCGGTCACTATAACGACCGAGGGATGCGACGTTTCGGTGCGCACGTGGGACCGGAACGAAGTAAAGTATGTGCTCACGGAGCGAGCGGGACCCATTTCTGATCAGGCAGCATCGATAACCGAATCGGCCTCGCAAAATGCTGTGGAACTAAACGTGACCGCTGAGAGAGGCTTTCCGCTTTCCGGCAGCGCATCGCCGCGGTTGGAAGTCTTCGTGCCGAAGGGTGCAAAGGTAACGGTAAGGTCAAATTCTCGAATCCGCGTGACCGGAACCTCCGGTGAGACTGTCATCACAGGCGAGGATGAGCCGATCGATATCCGTGACGTAACGGGGTTGCTTCGCATAAATGCCGTCGACTCGCGCATCCGGGTGATCGGAATGCGTGGCGAATTGGAGAGCGTTGCTGAAGACGGCAGCCTTTATTTCGAGGGCGATTTCGACAGGCTAACATCTCGGTCCGACTCGGCCGATGTAACGTTGACCCTGCCTGCGAATTCCGACGCCCGAATAATTTCTAACGTGGAAATCGAAACTGTGGGCCTGGCTCGAACGGGAACCGATACTCGTCAACTGGCCTTCGGCAAGGGCATAAATCCGCTTCGGTTCGAGCTCAACGACGGAAGGTTCATCGTCAGGGGCGACGAAGCGATCAGCCAAAATTAAGATGCAGTAACCGGGTCCGGTCCGATAGTGGCCGGGCCCGAAGTTTTTTTGGAAACCTTTTGACCAAAAATGCGTTCTAGTCAGTGACCGGATCCGGGCCCGTTCTTAATACTTTAATATTCTTCGCGAATGGGCTGCGGGATAGTTTATCTTCGATCATAATAAGGAGCAGTAATGAAGAAGTTTTACCTGCTGATCGCGGTTTTATTGATGCCGCTAATAGCCGCCGCGCAGCCGGCGAACGGCACTCCGGCCGAAGCAGACCCACCCTCCACAGCAAACCCTGCAAGCTCAAATGTAGTTGAGATGAAGCCTGTTTCGGCCCCGCCGGCACGCGCGGGAAAAGTAGTTGTGCCGCCGGAAAAACTACGGGCTATAAATATCCCCAAGATCGAATCGATGATAACGGTCGACGGGCGTTTGAATGAAGAAGCATGGGCGACGGCAGCCGTTTTCAAAGATTTTTACCAAACATCGCCGGGTAACAATATAGCCCCCTCGCGGCCCACCGAGGTGTATATGATGTACGACGAGAAGCATCTGTACATCGGTTTCAAATGCTGGGATGAACGCGACAAGGTACGGGCGA
>DATHVL010000272.1:0-3538 GCA_035461325.1 Pyrinomonadaceae bacterium | reverse complement strand
ACCGCGGCTGAGTTGAAAGCGGAGTTTTCGACCGCCTGCACGGCTCATGCCGAGGCACCGAGAAAGGCTGCGGTAGAGGCGCAGAGCGACTCAGCGCTGATGCAGGCGGTAAAGACGATCGTACCGAGCAATGTTTTTAACTCGATCGCCGGTCCCAACCCGAACATGCTCCACATAATGTTCTTTGCCTTGATCATCGGCATCGCGATCACTCTACTGCCGTCGACGGTATCGGACCCGTTCGTTAAGTTTAACGAGGCACTCTTCGCCATAACCGCTAAGATCATCGATATCGTGATGAAGTTTGCCCCGTATGCGGTGGCGTGTCTCCTGTTCAATAACATCGCTCAGTTCGGAACGGACCTGCTGCTTTCGCTCGGGTGGTTCGTGGTTACCGTCCTGCTCGGGCTCTCACTGCATTTCTTTGGGGTTTATTCACTATCGATCTGGTTTTTGTCAAAGATCAATCCGATCGAGTTCTTTAGACGGGTCCAGACCGTGATCCTCACGGCCTTTTCGACCTCGTCCTCGAACGCGACGCTGCCGACGGCCCTGCGCGTTTCGCACGAGAATCTTGGTGTGCCGAAGGAGATCAACAGCTTTGTTCTGACCGTTGGAGCGACGGCGAACCAGAACGGCACGGCGCTTTATGAGGGCGTTACGGTGCTGTTTTTGGCTCAGCTTGCGGGAGTTGAGTTGACGCTTTCGCTGCAGTTAATGGTCGTGTATCTGGCGATCCTCGGTGGCATCGGAACAGCGGGCGTACCGTCGGGTTCCATACCGTTCATCGTGGGTATCCTCTTCATGATAGGGATCGATCCGGCGTTGATCGCTATAATTTTAGGTGTAGATAGGTTATTGGATATGTGTCGAACTACCCTAAATGTTGTGGGCGATCTGACGGCCGCGACATATGTTGCCCGGAGCGAGGGATATGAACTTCTGCTGCCTCCCGAGCCCGAAGCGGCTTAATGTAACCGAGAACAGTATTTGCAATAGGCGGGTGATGGGTTAAGATTCTGTACTCTTTTATTCCACGGAGAAAGGTATGTTTCCTATCGGCGATGACAATTCGAACGTAACGATCACTCCTTACGTAAACTACATCTTTATCGGGATCAACGTTCTCGTTTTCGTGCTGCTGCAAGGTATGGGCGGTAACGATTCGTTCACCTATGCCTATTCGCTGGTGCCGCAGGAGGTGACCTCGGGGATCGACCTGACGGGCACGCAGGTCATCCGCGATTCGATGGGGAACACGGGGCAGATACAGCATTACCCCACGAGCCTGCCTGTCTACTTCAACTTCCTGAGCTCGATGTTCATGCACGGAGATTTCGCACATATCTTCGGAAACATGCTGTTCCTGTTTATTTTCGGGGATAATCTTGAAAGCCTGCTGGGACACATCCGCTATGCTGCGTTCTATATTGTTTGCGGCCTGGCCGCCGCGCTGTCTCAGGTCGTGATGGATACCGATTCGATCATACCGATGCTCGGGGCATCGGGAGCGATTTCGGGCGTGCTGGGCGGCTACATTCTTCTCTTTCCGCAAAGCCGCGTTCGGGCGATAATCTTTAATTTCCTGACAACCGTACCGGCTTTCATTGCTTTGGGTATCTGGATCGGATACCAGATCTTGCTCGGTTATCTTTCGGACCCGGGATCGGGCGGGGTTGCTTACGCTGCACACATCGGCGGCTTTATCGCGGGGCTGGTGCTGATAAAGGTATTCGCACTGGGGAGAGAGGTTTAGGCGAACCCGGTGATGAACTGCCGCATTTGCTCAAACCGCGAGGGCAACAGAACGCATCTTGCCCGCGAGATGATGTTCGGGCTCCGGGATGAATTTGAGTACATCGAATGTGCGTTGTGCGGCACGGTGCAGATCGCTGAGATACCCGATCTAGAAAAATATTATCCTCCGAACTACCTTTCATTTGACGGCGAGAGCCCCGTGGGGCGGTCACCCATGCATCGGCTGGCCGCACGTTTTGTCGGCGAATATTATCTGAACGGCGGGGGCTGGCTCGGGAAACTCCTAACCCGCGTTGAGCCGCGCTTTGGCAATCACTTTCCGGAATCGATGCGGCGTGTGCACCTCGGCCTTACCCCTGATTCGAGGATCCTCGATTTCGGATGTGGTGCGGGACGGCTGCTGCAGTCGCTGCATTTTTTTGGATTTCGGAACCTCACGGGCGCGGACGCTTTCATCGCGGGCGATATCGAGTATCCAACAGGGGTCAAGATACAAAAGCGGCCGCTGTCAGAATTGGAAGGACCTTTCGACCTAATAATGCTGCACCACTCGTTTGAGCATTTGCCTAATCCGGCGGCGGAATTGAGGGAACTAAAACGTCTGATGTCACCGGAGGGGCACTGCCTCATCCGGATACCGGTGGCCGCATTCGCTTGGGAAACGTATGGTACCAATTGGGTACAGATGGACCCGCCGCGGCATTTATATCTCTTTACCGAAAAAGCGATGCAGAAGCTCGCGGACGAGGCGGGCCTCGAAATAACCGATGTTCGGTACGACTCGACGGGTTTTCAGTTTTGGGGCAGCGAACAGTACAAGCGCGACATTCCGCTCGTCCCGGAGGGCGGCGACGGACGGTTCGCGCCTTCGTCGATCTTCACTAAGAAACAGCTTGATGATTGGGAAGCCAAGGCGGTTGAACTGAATGCCGAGAGGCTCGGGGATGCCGCGTGCTTCTATCTGAAACGGATCAAAGAGTAGTGGTTTCCCAATCGAGTTTCGGCCGGACGACGCCCGGCATTTGACCTGCCAGGTCGCCGCGGGCACCGTCGCCGTCTGGCGTGTCTATGACTGTGAACGTGACGGCGTCGCGGGCGGTGAAATGCTCTTCCGAAGGTGTGTGACCGGCAAACGATGAGGTGACGAAAAAGGAGCCTTCGGCGAGAAGATCGCCGGGGATCCAGGCGGTGCTCCTGTAAATGCCGGGCGTCCGCGGACGCTCGCGCCAGCCGCTGACCCAGTCGTGGGAGACGAATACATTAGTTCCCTGTTCGTTGTTGAGCTGAATCGCGGGTACTGCGATCTTCCCATCGGAAATAATTTTGTATGTGACCTCGATGCCCACGGGCTGACGGATGTCGACGGTCGGCGACGGCTCGCCGTTACTTCCAATAACGCGGACGCCGAGGAGGCGGGCGACGTTGTTTCCCGGGGCCGTGTCGTCGTCTTTCCAAGTACGCTGAGCACCGGTGCGGGACTGCTCGTGAATGTAATCGCTGATGACTGCGCGGGTCTCGCCGTCACGGACTATCTCGCCGTCGCGGAACCATATGACACGGCTGCATAATCGCGATATCGCCTGCATATCGTGCGAGACGAAAAGCACGGTTCGGCCCGAGCGGCCGACATCGCGCATCTTTGCGAGGCACTTTCGCTGGAAACCCACGTCACCCACGGCAAGCACCTCATCGACGATAAGGACCTCCGGTTCAAGGTGAGCGGCGATCGCAAATGCGAGGCGCATATACATCCCGCTCGAATAGTGCTTCACGGGTGTGT
>DATHVL010000271.1:0-3848 GCA_035461325.1 Pyrinomonadaceae bacterium | reverse complement strand
ATTGATCTTTAACTAGTTAGTTGCCGCTTCCGTGGCCGTGCAATGCTTTTCAAATGCTTCGACCAGTGCCTGGCCGATCACCTGCGGGGGACGTCCCTCCAGGTCACGCCGTTCGAATAACTGCACCAGTTCGCCGTTCTTCAAGAACGCGATCGACGGCGACGACGGGGCATAACCCGTAAAATAGATCCGAGCCGTTTCCGTAGCGTCGATATCCGCACCCGCAAACACCGTTATCGCCCGATCAGGCTTCGCCTCGGAGTTCTGCAGCGCCATCGCGATACCGGGACGAACGCCGCCGGCCGCGCAGCCGCATACCGAATTTACCACCACCATCAGCGTGCCGTCGGTGTTCTTCACCGCGTCCTCGACCGCTTCGGTGGTCTTCGTTTCTTCAATGCCGAGCTGTGCAAGCTCAGCCCGCATTCCGTGGATCATTATTTCTGGATAAGGCATATTTTTCTCGTTAATTATTAAATTCAGTGAATCCTGACCTTTTTGTCAAGTATCGCCCAATCTCGCTCACCAAGTCAAGGCCGCTCGCCCGCGTGTCTATTTGCCCTAGCCTTCGAATTTACATACTATTGCATTTGCTCTTGCCTGTTAACGCTTACCCTTTTAGATGGCCATCGAAACCGAAAAAAAGTACCGTCTCGACAAACGCCGGCTCGTCGAACTAGCGGCAAAGCTCCGCGAATCTGAGGCCGTTTTTTCAAGCGAAAGCTTCGAGGAAAATTACCTTCACCGGGGCGGGCTGCTCGATAAGCGGAATGCTGTGCTCCGCCTGAGAAAGATCGGCGACACCACCTATCTAACCTACAAGGAACGGATGGGCAGCGATGGCGATTTCAAGCATAAGGTCGAGCACGAGACCACGGTCGCCGACGTTAACGAGATGGAAAACATCATCGCAAAGCTCGGCTACACGCTGGCCGTTGTTTACGAAAAGCACCGAAAAACGTGGCACCTGGCCGATTGCGAGATCGTCCTCGATGAACTCCCGTTCGGGGTTTACATGGAGATAGAGGGCACCGTAGACGCGATATTAAAAGTAGAAAAACTTCTCGGTGTCGAAGATCTTACCGCCGAACTGCGAGGCTACCCAAGCCTCACGGCGAAATACGGAAAGAACATCAAAGGCGTAAAAGAAGCTAGGTTCGAACGAGCGACAGTCGTCTAAGCGTTCGCCGCATCCTCACCCGCGAAGGCCGCCTGGGAATCGTATGGATCACCGCCCGTCACCCGTTTATAGGTCCCGTCCGGCTTCAGTTCCCGCGCATTTACATTGTCGTTCAGGTACCGCTCCAGCAACACATCTCTTAGATATTTCGCGATCTCCTCGTCGATGACCGGCAGCACCACCTCGACCCGCCGATCCAGGTTTCGCTGCATCCAGTCCGCACTGCCGATGAAGACCGCCGGCTGCCCGCCGCTGTTCTCAAAATAGAAGACCCGCGAGTGCTCCAAAAACCGCCCGACGATCGAACGCACGCGAATATTTTCGGAGAGTCCCTTTATCCCGGGCCGCAGCGAACAGATACCCCGAATGACAAGGTCGATCTGCACTCCCGCCGATGACGCATCATAAAGTGCCTCGATAAGTTCATCGTCAGTAAGGCTGTTGATCTTTACGATGATCCTCGCCGGCTTGCCCGCCAGTTTGTTTTTCTTCTCCGTCTTGATCCTCTCCAGGAAATGCTCCCGCAGGTTCAGCGGCGCGACCATCAGCATATTGTACTGGTCGTGCTGCGAATATCCGGTCAAAAAGTTGAACAGGCTCGTTGCGTCAAAGCCGATATCCTCATTCGCGGTGAGTAACCCGATATCCGTATAGAGCCTTGCGGTCACGGGATTGTAATTCCCCGTCGAGAGGTGCACGTAGCTGACAAGCTTCCCTTTCTCCCGCCGAACAACCAAAAGCACCTTTGAGTGCGTCTTCAGCGAGTGCAGCCCATAGACCACATGCACGCCCTCGTTCTCCAAACGCCGGGCCCACTCGATATTGTTCACTTCATCGAACCGCGCTTTCAGCTCCACCACGGCCGTCACCTGCTTGCCGTTCTGGCTCGCGCGGATCAGTGAATTGACGACGGGCGAATCCTTTCCGGTTCGATAAAGACAGATCTTGATCGCCTGAACATCCGGGTCGTCCGCCGCTTCGGCGATAAAGTCCGTGACCACCGTGAACGAGTGATACGGATGGTGCAGCAGCACATCGCCCTTTCTTACCACATCGAAAACGCTCTTGTCGCCGTGCAGCGCCGTCGGAACCATCGCCTGCATCGGCCTTTCTTTCAGCTCCGGCCGTTCGAGCGAGTACAGCTGCATCAGGTCGGGTATATCGACGAAGCCCTCGATCTTGTAAACGTCCGCCTCCGTCAGCCCTATTCCCGCGATCAGCAATTTCAGCATCTTGTCCGGCATTGCGGACGAAACCTCAAGCCGCACCGGGAACCGAAAACGCCGCCGCTGCAGTTCACGCTCGAGCGTGCGCATTAGGTCGCCCGCCTCGTCCTCGCGAAGCTCGATATCCGCATCCCGTGTCACGCGAAAGAGAAACCCCTCTCCCGTTTTCATATGCGGAAAGATCTCGTGAGCATTTGCCGTGATCACCTCTTCGATCAATGCGAATCGCCCGTGCTTCTCATTTATCGGGATCAGCCGCGGAACGGTCGGCGGGATCTTTATGCGCGTAAATCGCTTCTGCCGGTAAAGGAATTTAAGATTTTTTTGCGTGTACTGCCGGTCGGGCTCGATGATCATTCCCAAATTCAGGCTCAGATTCGAGATATAGGGAAACGGATGGCTTGAATCGACCGACTGCGGCGTCAATATCGGAAGCAGGTAATCGTGAAAGTATTTGTCGAGTTTTCGGCGGTCCTTTTCGTTCAGCGACTTATAAGGTTCGATCGTTATCCCGGCCTCAGATAACTCCGGCAGCACGCTCTCCTTAAGATATGAGGCGTGCTTTTTCAGCATCGGTTTCAGCCGTTTGCCGATCTCGCGAAGCTGCTCGGCGGCCGTCATGCCGTCCGGCGAGGGCTGCGTCACCTGCTCCTCGATCTGCTCCTTCAGGCCCGAAACGCGGATCATAAAGAACTCATCGAGGTTCGTCGCAAAGATCGCGAGAAATTTGAGCCGTTCGAGTATCGGTTTGGAATCGTCAGAAGCTTCTTCCAGGACGCGGCGGTTAAACTCCAGCCAGCTCAGCTCACGGTTAAAGAGCGTTCCGGTTGGCCCGCTCTCTTGATCGGCGGGGTAGTTCGGTGAGGCGTTATCTTTCACGTTTTCCGGGGGCGCCTGGTCCATTGCTCTAGTATAGCTGCAAGCTCAGGCGGCCGCTGTTAACTTTATGTTACGCCTCTGTTGCGGGCCCTTCAAGGTAAAATTTTGACGGGTGTCCCGTTTGCGGTCCGGTCAAAAAGCCATTTCATGTCCGCGTTGTCGAGCCCGATGCACCCTCGCGTCCCTTCCCTTTCACAGCCGCCGCCGTGGATATAGATCTCGCCGCCCATCGCGGTCTTCTGCGGCGGCCGCACTTTATTATCTATAATTTCCCTTATTTCATCGGCCTCTTCTCGAGAGATAAGCCCCGCGTTAAATCCCCGTTCGGCATCCTCCGCATTCGGATAGCTGACCGCAAGCGATAGATAAAACTCGCTCTGCGGATTGCGCGTAAAGATGTAATAATCCCCCTCGGGCGTGCGCCGGTCACCTTCCTTGAGCTTCGGCCCCGATGCCTCATAGCCCACTGCCGCACGAAAGCTTCGAACCGTACCGTCGCTCTTCCGCACTTCCAATCGCCGCTCGCTCTTGTACACGACGATCCCGGCGATCTCTTCCGCTTC
>DATHVL010000270.1:0-2542 GCA_035461325.1 Pyrinomonadaceae bacterium | reverse complement strand
ATGACGCTTACGCACAATAATACGAATGACTGGGCGGACGCCTGCTGCGATGAAAAGCGGCACAACGGGCTTACCGAATTCGGTAAGGAGGTCATTCGCGAAATGAACCGGCTCGGCATGCTAGTCGATATCTCGCACGTTTCTGACAAGACGATGCACGACGTGCTGGATACGACGAAGGCCCCGGTGATCTTTTCGCACTCGGCAACGCGTATGGGGATCGATCATCCGCGTGGAGTTCCGGACGACGTGCTCAAGAGGCTGCCTGAGAACGGCGGTGTCGTGATGGTGGTGTTTTATCCGACGTTTCTCGAACAGGAGTATTGGGACGCGACGCGAGCTCGGTCGGAAAAGCTTAAGCCCCAGCTGGACGCACTTCGTGAAAAGTTCAAGGACGACCGACAAGGCTTTCTTGCCGCAGAGCGAAAACTAATTGCCGAGAATCCGATCCCGATCACCTCTTATACAAAGATCGTGGATCACATGGACCACATCAAGAAGACCGCGGGGATCGATCACATCGGCCTCGGCTCTGATTACGACGGGGTTCCGCTATTGCCGGAACCGATGAAAGGCGCCGAAGACATGGCGCTGGTCACCTACGAAATGCTTCGCCGCGGTTACACGGAAGAGGAGATCCGCAAGGTGCTTGGCGAGAACGTCCTGCGGGCGATGGAGCAGGCCGAGAAGGTCGCCGGAAACCGTAAGATTAGTGCCGACGGCAGCATAATGAAGCTGAAAAAATAGACTTTCACGATCAAAAAATAGCCCCCTCGGGAACTCAGAGGGGGCATTTTTACGTAACAGCTTTATTGAAATGCACAATTGCCCATGATCCCCCAACGCCCGCTTACTAACTTCAGAATATTTTTTGCGGTATTCTTGCTGCAGCTCACGCTGGGCGGCTTCATAACTGTCCGGGCGGAAGTGCCGGCGGGACGGCTTTTAAGTTTTGCCGAACTTACGGAGCTTTACGAACGGGACTCCCCCAACGGCGAGCTAAAGGCGCGGCTCGACTATCTCTTAACAAATCCTTTTGTCAGCAATCGCCATCCGGCAGCTCCACAGTTCCGGCGAGATGCGAGATTGGGCGAGTACCTTCGGATAGCTCATTGGAATATTCAGAGGGGCGTTGAACTGGATGCCATAAAGGCTATATTCGCGGGCGAGTCTCAGCTCCGGGCGGTTTTAGATGCGGAGAAGTTTGAGGAGGGAAGCAAGCGTCTGGCTGATCTGCTGGAAGAGGCGGAGATGCTGCGTGCGGCGGACGTCATCGTGCTCAACGAAGTTGACCTGGGCGTTAAGCGATCCGGTTACCGAAACGTTGCTGAGGAGCTTGCCGAAGTATTGGGGATGAACTACGCGTTCGGAGTGCAGTTCATCGAGCTGAGCCCCCTTTACCTCGCAGATCGGTTCCAACCGGCTGATGAGGCGGAGCGGGAGCTCATGGAGATCTTCCGCGTAGATCGTGAGCTATACAAGGGCCTGCACGGCATTGCTATTCTAAGCCGGTTCCCGCTTGAAAACGTGAGGCTTGTACCATTCGAGTATCAGCCCTACGACTGGTACCTGCAGGAAAAGCGCGGCCCCAGCATGGTAGAAAAAGGGAAGCGGGGCGTGGCAAAGACCGTGTTTCGTGAAAAGACCATGCGGGAGGTCCGCCGCGGCGGAAGAACGACGTTATTTGCCGACATAGTGGACGACCGTCTGCCGACCGGACGCGCGACCGTTGTAGCTACTCATCTTGAGAGTCGAACGAAGCCGAAGGGCCGCCTGCGCCAGTTCAACGAGCTGCTTTCGACGTTACGAGCCATCGACAACCCCGTCATCCTCGCCGGCGACCTGAACACAAGCGCTTCAGATCTGACACCCACGACGCTTCGTCGCGAGATAATGATGCGCATCGGGGACCCTAAATACTGGATGCGGCAGGCAGCGACATATGCACTGGGTGTCGGCTTGCTGGAAGAAGTTATACTTGCGAGCGTCACCTTTGGACGAAATCACTCGGACCCCACGGTGAAACACATTCCGTTTATTGCACCGAATCCGGAGCGAAAGCTCTTTGATCAGCTCAAGAAATTTCGGTTTGAGGACGGCGGAGCTTTTGATGTCCGAGGCGATCCCGAGAGATCTATCGGCGGAAAGAAGAATATTTTTGCGAACTCAAACCAGCGAGGCAAGAAAGGCTTTGTCACAACCTATCAGGTCTCCCGGCCGATAATGTTCATCGGGAAGTATAAGCTCGATTGGATATTCGTGAAGCCCCCGGTATCGAAAGAGCAGTCGGGAAAGCAGGGGTCCTACACTTTTGCTCCCCACTTCGGACGCACCCTGATCGACCTAAACGAGGCGATCGACGGCCGCATTTCAGACCACCGGCCGATGATAGTCGACCTGCCGCTCGATGAGCCATCCATGTGATTCGCGTTCATCACAAGAAACGAAAGCTGTATTCAACCGTAACCAATGAGTATGTGGGAACTCGGTTGAGTTTTGCCGGTTCAAATTGAATCTTCGCAGCCGCTGCCATGACGCTCTC
>DATHVL010000269.1:0-4183 GCA_035461325.1 Pyrinomonadaceae bacterium | reverse complement strand
GACATTACGGAACAAAAGATCGCCGCCACCAAACTCGGGGATAGCGAGGAACGGTTCCGCCTTGCCCTCTCGAGCGGGGCCGTCACCGTTTACGAACAAGACCTGGGCCTTCGCTATAGGTGGGTATATCCCACCGGACCTTACCGCGATGACGTGATCGGCAAGACGGATCTTGAACTGGAAAACGGGCCTGAAGGACGAGCCAGGACCGCCCTAAAACAAAAAGTAATTGACACCGGAAAGAGCATCCGGCAAGAGATCACCGCCACCGTAAAAGGCGAAGAAAAATACTCCGACCTGTTGGTGGAACCCCGGCTCTCCGCGGAAGGTGAGGTCGTCGGCGTTGTCGGGACCGCTCTGGATATCACCGAGCAGAAGAAGGCGGCAAATGAGCTCGCCGAGACCGTTCGCCGGCAGTCGGCCCTATATCACCTCTCAGACCGCCTTAACCGCGCCCGTGAGCTTCAGGGGATCTATGACGCTGCGATCGATGCAATACTCGAGGCCCTCGGCTGCGATCGTGTCTCGATCTTGCTTTACGATGACGCCGATGTAATGCGGTTTGTCGGGTGGCGGGGCATTTCAGACGCATATCGGCAAAAGACCGAGGGGCACTCGCCTTGGACGCCCGAGACTCCCGATCCTGCTCCGATAGGAGTCACCGATGTAACGGCCTCTGAAATCGATGCAGACCTAAAGAACACCATCCTAAACGAAGGTATTCACGCTCTGTGTTTCATACCTTTGGTCTCCCACGGCCGGCTGATCGGAAAGTTCATGGTCTATTTTGATAGGCCTCACGAATTCACCGAGTCTGAGCAAAACCTTGCGATCACCATCGCCCGTCAGCTCTCGTTCGGGATCGCCCGACACCGCGCCGACGCGGAGCTCAGAGAAAGCGAATCGCGATTCCGTGCCGTCGCCGATGCTGCCCCCGTATTAATTTGGCAGGCGGATACAAATGGCGGATGTACATGGGTCAACGAACCCTGGCTGACCTTCACCGGGCAGAAAATGGAAGAGGCCGTCGGCGAAGGTTGGACCGCCCCGATCCATCCTGAGGACGCCGAGGAGGCTCTCAGAACGTATAACCAGGCCTTTGCCGAACGCCGGGATTTTTGGATGGAATACCGGATGCGGCGAAGCGACGGCGAGTACCGTTGGCTGCTCGACCACGGCGTCCCGCGGTTTGCTGCCGACAATGAATTCGTAGGATATATCGGTACCTGCATCGACATAACTGAACGACTCGATATTGAGCGCGACCTTCGTGCTTCCGAAGAAAGGTACCGCGGGATAGTCGACCAAACCGTCGCGGGGATCGCCGAGATCGCGCTCGACAACACATTCATCACGGTAAACGACCGATTTTGCGAGATCGCCGGCTACACACCCGAAGAGTTGCTCGGCGGAATGAAAAAGGACGATCTGATCCATCCGGATGATCGCGAAATGAGCCTCGCAAAGATTAATGCGCTCAAAGTTTCCGGCGAGCCTTTCGAGACCGAAAAGCGTTATTTGACCAAGGACGGCAAGGTGGTCTGGGTCAATAACAGCGTTTCAGCAGTGTTGGACGCCTCGGGTAAACCCACGTCGGTTGCGATCGTTGCTATCGACATCACCGTCAGAAAGGAAGCGGAATCCGCCCTTCGCGAATCCGAAGAACGCTTCGCTAAGGCTTTCAGTGCAAGCCCGCTTATCTTTACGCTTGCGTCGCTGGTCGATGGCCGGCTAGTCGAGGTAAACGATGCATTTACAACAATAACGGGTTACGCACGTGAAGAAGCGATCGGCCGGACCACCGCCGATCTAGGCCTATGGGCAGACGCTGCCGACCGCGACGACGAACTTTGCCAGCTACATTCTTTCGGCCAGGTTCGGGGCCGCGAATATCGTTTCAGGACACGCGGCGGGGAAGAGGTGATCGGACTGCTTTCTGCGGAGAGGGTCGAGATCGGCGGCGAACCGTTTGCCCTCACCGTCATTCAGGACATCACCGAACGCAAGCGGGAAGAGGTGAATCGCGAGTTCCTTCTCCAGATCGGGGAAACGATCCGCAACAGCTCGGACCTCCGTGCACTGCTCGACGGCGTTCTGGAGCTTCTCGGTAAGCACCTCGACGTAGAGCGATGTTTCTTTGGCGAGGTGGATTGTGACACCGAGGTCGCGGTTGTCGACTACGAATACCGGCAGAACCCGGACGCCACAAGCTATGTCGGTTCGCATTCACTAAGTAATTTCTCTCCGTCAACTCGAGCGATCGTCGAGGCGGGTGACCTGGTGCGGGTCGACAATGTTGATACGGACGAACGCCTGAACGGCGGCCGCGCAAATTATCAATCCCGCGGTGTGGGGGCTTATATCTCCGCACCGTTGATGAGGTCCGGACGCCTTGCCGCCACGCTCTGGGTCAATAAGAACGCTCCCTATCACTGGACCGATTCCGAAGCTGACCTCGTCCGGGCGGTAGCTGAACGTACCTGGCTAGCAGTCGAGAAGATCCGATCGGAAACTCACCTTCGCGAAAGCGAAGCCCGGTTCCGCGACCTCGCCAACGCGATGCCCCAACTGGTGTGGACCGCCGGGCCGGATGGAAGAGTTGATTACTATAATTCCTCCGCGGCTAAATACGGCGGCCTGAGCAAAAGTGATTCCGACGAGGAATGGAACTGGCAAGCGATAGTCCACCCCGACGAACTTGAATTCACATCCGAAGCGTGGATAGCGGCTCAAGATACCGGCTTTTACGAATGTGAACACCGGATTCGAATGAAGGACGGCTCTTTTTGCTGGCACCTCAGCCGGGCATCTGCAGTTCGCGATTCGAAATCCGAAAAGATCATTAAGTGGTTCGGAACAGCGACGGATATCCACGACCAGAAAATGGCACAGGAGGCCCTCAACCGTGCCGAACGCCAAGCAGCGCAAGAGTATAAAGCTCTCCTGGCGAGGATCGTGCCCTTGGCACAGACGCTTGGAACATCACGCGACCTCGTCTCGATATATCGATCCTTAAGAGAGTTCGTCTCATCCTCGATGCCCTGCAATGGGTTCTTTATTTCGTTCTACGATCCCGATGAGTCGCTGCGGATCGCCGCGTATGCGTGGGGTGAGGGGGGCGAAGTGGACGTCCGAGCGCTTCCTCCGGTGCCGCTGACAAGGGACGGGGGCCCAAACTCACGAGCCGTTTTTGGAAGAAAGCCTGTCGTGACCAACGATTACATGAGTGTGATGGGTTCGCGCCCGCACATCGTCATCGGCACGGGGGGCGGCGACCCCCAATCGTCCCTTTGCGTTCCGATGATCGTAATGAACAAACTGATCGGAACCATCGAGGTCCAGTCCGCACTTCCCGACGCCTACACTGACGAACACGTCGTCGCTCTTGAGATGGTCGCTAACCTTTCGGCCGCTGCGATCGAAAATGTCCGGATCATCGAGATCGAGGCATCGGCACGCCAGGCGGCTGAGGCGGCCAACCAGATGAAGGACGAATTTCTCTCGGTACTATCGCACGAGCTGCGCACACCCCTAAATTCGATGCTTGGCTGGATCAGAATGCTTCGTACCGGGATGCTCGACGATGAGCACATCGAAAAAGCGATGGAGGTGATCGAGCGGAACACCCGCCAGCAAAGTGGTTTGATCGAGGACCTGCTTGACGTGTCGCGCATCATCTCCGCTAAGATGCGGATCGAGCCCGAACCCACCGACCTCCGGCCCGTAGTTCAGGAAGGGCTCGAAACTCATCGTCCGATCGCGATGGCAAAGGCGGTTGACCTGCGATTTCAAGGCGGCGATTCGCCAGTCATCGTTGAGGTCGATCATTTGCGGCTTCAGCAGGTTGTCTCGAACCTCGTACAAAACGCGATCAAATTCACCCCGCAAGGCGGTTCTGTAGAGGTGCTGCTGAACGCGGCCCCGGCCGGCGGGGCAGTGATCAAGGTCCGGGACACCGGCGTCGGCATCGCCCCCGAGTTTCTTCCTCATATTTTCGATCGTTTCCGTCAGGCTGACGCTTCGGCTAAGCGGAGTTTCGCTGGCCTCGGTCTGGGGCTCACAATTGTCCGCACTATCGTAGAGATGCACGGAGGCTCGATATCGGCCGCCAGCGACGGCGTAAATATGGGCTCGGAATTTACCGTGACCCTCCCGGGTACCCTCAAGGCGGCGCAGATAGTTT
>DATHVL010000268.1:0-3075 GCA_035461325.1 Pyrinomonadaceae bacterium | reverse complement strand
CACCACCGAATCACCTCGACCGCCGATCAGGGCGAACGCAAGTGCATCGTGCAGATTATTCTCGCGATACGCAGGGCGATTACGCAGCAGCAGATTGATCGTCTGGTTTATGCGGCCGGGATCGTTTGTGAAATCAGTGATAGGGGTCGGCCTCATATCGAATGCGATCACAGAAGCGTAATCATTGGGCGGCTTGATAAAGCGAGTGATGAACTGTGCCACGGGCCGAATGGCCTCATAAGCCCCCGGCTCGAAATATCGGCCGTTTGCCGATCCGAAGACCTCGGTCCATTTGCTGTACTCGAGAACGAGGCTGACTGTGATCGGCGATTCGGGCGTGGTAAAACTGGAAATATCCTTCTTTACGCCATTCTCGAAAACGGCGAAGTTCTCTTTCTTAAGGCCGGTAATGATCTGGCCGGTCTTTTTGTTAAAGACGACCGCGTCGATGTTGACGACGTTGGTCTCGATCTCGAGTACCTCATCCGTCTCTTCGGCATTGCGAGCTTCTTCAAGCAGTCGGCGTTCCTCTGCTTCCTTAAGAAGTTCTTCCTCGGTCTTTGGCGTGGGACGCTGATTTGCCTTTTCGTTTCCGCGGGGCGCGGGGCGTTGCGGGCGGGATTGTGCAAAGGCCACGGATGCGGTCAAAAGCGACAGCGCCACGAAAAATACGGCTAAAGAATAACTGCGGCGGATCAGAGTCTTCATAATTTGTTGGGGTCTTTTTTCGTTAGAGTACGATTGTCGCTATTTCGTTGGCTTATATCAAGCTTTTTCGGGACCCGAACCGATTGACAGTGCGCACGGCAGTGTCTAAAATCGCCCAAGCACCGGTTAGGTTTATTATGGCATCAATGACGGGATCTAATTCGCGCGCGGCGGGCGTTTCGGTTTCAAACGGGCGACATATCGCCGTAATTCTGGATCCTGACGGACGCGTTGTCGCCGATCTTGCGTCCGATGTCGACTCAAGCGCGGACGCAGTTGCGCAATTGCGCGACTTTGTCGGCCGCCTGCGCAGCGCGATGGGCGATTTCGCAACTCTTGGCGTCGCGGTGCCGGGCCTTGTTAACCGCGGGACCAACCGCGTCGAATTTTCAGCCGAATTTCCTGCTCATGCCCAAGCCGACCTTGCCCATATTCTGAGCGAAGCGGCGCGGATGAATTGCGTTATTGAGAACGACGCGAACGCGGGAGGGTTTGGCGAGCTGAGGGCCGGGGCGGGGCGGGGGGCGTCCGACCTGTTTTACGCAACTCTGGGTTCCGGCATCGGCGGCTGCATCATCCAGGACGGCAAGATCTGGAGGGGCAACTCGGGGTTTGCGGGCGAATTCGGCTATGTGACCATCAATTCCGACGGTATGCGTCTGGAAGATGTTGCGTCGGCAGGGAATATCGTCCGGCGGACGCAAAGCCGGATACACCAGGACCGGACATCGGTCCTCAGCGGGCTTGATGAACAGGCGATCACGATCTCGGATATTGTCGGAGCGGCCCGGGACGAGGATGATTTCGCATTACTTATGCTGGACAGGACGGGAAGGTACGTCGGTTCAGCGATAGCCAGTGTTATTAATCTATTGAATATCGAGCGGATAGTCATCGGCGGGGCGATCATGGAATCCGGGCCGGTGATACTGGAATCGATAATCTCGCGGGCGAAGGAGTTCTCGTTCGGGCCCGCCTTCGCCGGTACGTCCATACGAGCGGGCGAACTTGGAGAAAAGGCAGCCGCGATCGGGGCCGCGCTCATCGCCGGCGAACCGGGCAAAGCGACAGAACAAGGGGATTTTCCAGCGGGTAACCCCACTTCCCAGAGCAATTAATCTTGCTGATCAGTAGAACTAATTAACTCGGAATTGCTTATCCTGCAAATAAGAAATAATTTGTAGAGTTTGTAACTTGCGGATTTTGAGGGATTTTGTAAAATTGTTGGAGTTTTACGGCGATTTTCTCTGATCAAAATTCGATCTGCGGCTCCGAAGGGCATTTTATACCTTTTCGGGCATCGGGGAAGTTTAACTGCCGCGTCCCTCAGCGGTAAAAGGCGTCTTCAAAAATGGCACAATTTTTTAATAAGAGTGCAAACAACATTGCCAGGATCTCAATGGTCATGGTAGTGGTCCTTGCGGGAACAGCTTTCTACGTTTATACGCAGGTCGCGCGATCGTCGTACCTGACGGGTATTTACGTCGAAAAGCAGCAGCCGGTCCAGTTCAGCCACAAGCACCACGTCGGTGATGACGGCATCGATTGCCGATATTGCCACACGACGGTCGAAACGACAGCGTCGGCGGGCATGCCCTCGACGCAGACGTGTATGAACTGCCACTCGCAGATATGGGCGGACAGCCCTTATCTCGAACCTGTTCGAGCGAGTTTTAGGGACAACACCCCGATCGAATGGGAACGCGTCCACGACCTGCCCGAGTACACCTACTTCAACCACAGCATCCACATCGCGAAAGGGGTGGGCTGCTCGACCTGTCACGGCGAGGTGGATAACATGGCGGCCGTTTATCAGCAAAATACTTTGCAGATGGAATGGTGCCTCGCATGTCACCGAACACCGGAGGAGTTCATCCGGCCGCAGAGCGAGATCTATAACATGCAGTGGCAGGACGGTGATCTGAACGCAGATGAACGGCTGCAGCTAAAAGAAGATTACAGGATCCGGAGCCGGGAAATGCTCACAAGTTGTTCTCTTTGCCACAGATAAGGCCGGAGCGAGATCGAGCATTTACGCATTTAATTGCCGCATACGGCAGCAGAACTGAACAAGACAAGGAATCAGCAACAGATGCCAATTCAGGAAAGCGATCAAAATTTTGCGAAGCTCCGTGACAAGATCTTGTCGGGCAGCAGCGGCAAGGAATATTGGCGAAGCCTCGAGGAATATGTCGACGCGCCGGAATTCGAGGAATACGTAAAGACGGAGTTCCCGGAACAGGCCGATACCTGGGACGACGGCGTCAGCCGACGCAATTTTATTAAGGTGATGGGCGCGTCGCTGGCATTGGCGGGCCTTTCGGGCTGCGTCATACAGCCGCCGGAAAAGATCGTTCCGCGTGTTCA
>DATHVL010000267.1:0-13533 GCA_035461325.1 Pyrinomonadaceae bacterium | reverse complement strand
CCAAAAATGGCGTATTGGGTGCCGGGTGCGGGGCATAATGATCTATTGTATCGTGCCGGATCGGAGCACGAATCCAGGCTTAAAGAATTCGTAACTCTATTAGACAGTACATCCCCGAAGTAAAATCCGGACAACGTGCCCGCTGGCGAGACTGTCTTTCGTATGCTACCGTGGGTAATCCACGCACCCTATAAATAATGATGCGAAACTCAATTTCAACTATCATTGCCGAAGTTTGCAGCGCTACCTTTACAGGGCGGTACACGTTCGCTTTCGGGCTAATGCTCGCATTTTCGACGATCGCCCTTAGCCAAGAGGATGCCGCACACTCCATCGTTCAACCCGGTGCTCCGGGCCAGGCGACAAAGAAGCTTCCCGCCACGACAACAGCCAGGCTGCTGCCGATCGCTGCCAAAGACGTCGAGTTTATGCAGGGGATGATCCACCATCATGCTCAGGCGGTTGAAATGACAGCTATGATCGCGGCCCGCACCGAGAATCGAGACGTTCACCTGATCGGCGCCCGCATTAGTAAATCACAGGAAGATGAGATCGCATTTATGAAACGCTGGCTTGAGGTGCGGGGCCAATCCACCGAGATGAAAATGTCCGGCCATGGCCACGGAACTCATGCAGGCCATCAGATGCTGATGCCCGGAATGCTCTCTCCGGCTCAAATGGAGGCGCTCGGTAAAGCAAGCGGCGACGAATTTGATCGACTCTTTCTCTCCGGAATGATCCAGCATCACGAAGGTGCTCTGGTGATGGTGGACGAGCTTTTTGCTGCTTCGGGCGCAGGACAGGACGCCGAACTGTTCAATTTTGCAACTGATGTCGACAGCGGCCAGCGTGCCGAGATAAAAACAATGGAAACTTTGCTTCAGAGGGTACCGTAAATAAAAACCATGATTCGCACACATAAACCTTTTACCCGTTTTCTTTTCGCTTCCCTGCTCTCCGTCTTTTGCTTCGCTGCGGTCGCCGTGGGCCAAACGCCGACCCCGACGCCCGAAAAGCCTAAAGACGATACGCCGCAACTCGACTATGCCAAGCCACTCCCGGCGGGGATGACTGGCTCCAGCACGAACGATCCGCGGTCAAAGCTGAAACCCGGGATGTATGACGCCGGTGAGGCTGCTCTCGGCATCCGTCACGTAAGCCTCCTGCCCAAACCCGATGCCTTTCAGCTTGGCACCACCGATCTTAAAAGCGACCGTATTCGCCAAACGCTCGGGTCACTAGGCGTTGCCGATCCGGCAATGCTCCCGCCCGCTTCGGCCCTTTCTTTCGCCGCATTGGCCTTCGCGAATTCGGACATTGCCTTCCAGGGAAACCGGCTCTTTATGGGCAATTTTTATGGGATGAATATTTACGACATCTCAGACCCCGCAAAGGTGAAGCTCCTGACCTCGATGATCTGCCCCGGCGGCCAGGGCGACGTTTCGGTCTATAGGAATCTTATGTTTATGTCGGTCGAGATGCCCAACGGTCGGCTCGATTGCGGTGAACAGGGATTTGCCCCGACCGGCCCGCCGGTCCAGAAAGACCGCTTTCGAGGCGTCAGGATCTTCGACATTTCGGACATCGGCAGCCCTAAGCAGGTAGCCGCTGTTCAGACCTGTCGCGGATCGCATACCCACACGCTGGTGACGGACCCGAACGACGCGAATAATGTTTACATCTATGTATCAGGAACGTCCTTCGTTCGCCCGGCTGAGGAACTCGAAGGGTGTTCGGGCGGCCCGCCGGAAAAAGATCCGAATACTTCCCTTTTCCGCATCGAGGTGATCAAGGTGCCCATGGCCGCGCCGCAGGACGCTGCGATAATTTCGACGCCACGCATTTTTGGAGACCCCGAAACGGGCAAGATCAACGTCCTTGATGACGGCGGTTCGCACTCGAACGAGGGCCGTCCCCGTGAAACAAATCAGTGCCACGACATCACTGCCTATCCCGAACTTGGATTGGCCGCCGGAGCGTGTGCGGGCAACGGCATATTGCTCGATATCAAAGACCCCGCGAACCCCAAGCGCATCGAGGCAGTCAACGACCCGAACTATGCTTACTGGCATTCGGCGTCGTTCTCAAATGATGGCTCGAAGGTGGTCTTCACGGACGAATGGGGCGGCGGAATGGGCCCGCGATGCCGTGCTGACGATCCGAATGTTTGGGGCGCCAATGCGATCTTCCGTTTGGAAGGCGGCAAACTCGATTTTGCGAACTACTACAAAATGCCGGCCGCTCAGACCGAGGCAGAAAACTGCGTCGCACATAACGGGTCGCTGGTTCCGGTGCCCGGCCGCGATATTAAGATCCAAGCCTGGTATCAGGGTGGTATCTCGCTGATGGATTTCACGGATCCCGAAAAGCCAGTAGAGATCGCCTACTTCGACCGCGGACCGATCGATGCAAAGATGCTGATCATGGGCGGGCATTGGTCGGCCTACTGGTACAACGGTTACATCTATGGATCTGAGATCGCACGCGGGCTCGATATCTTTGAGCTGACGCCGACCAAGGACCTGACTCAAAACGAGATCGACGCCTCCAAGACCGTCCGCCTTGACATCCTCAATGTTCAGACCCAGGAGAGGATGTCGTGGCCAAATAAGCTTGTCATTGCCAAGGCCTATCTCGACCAACTCGAGCGGTCCCAGGCAATGCCGGCTCCACGCATCGCTGCGATCCGTTCGGCCGTCCAGAGTGCCGAACGCTCGAAGCTCAATCGGAGCAACCGGACGAAACTTAAAAGGCTGTCCGCGGAGATCGCAAAAACAGCCGCCGCCGCTAACGGGGACGACGCTGCTCGAATGCGGGCACTAGCGCAAGTCTTGGATAATCCCGTACTTTAATTTACGGCTGACCGGCCGCCGGAACCGATCGACTCACTTTGAGAGCATCGGCGATGGCGGCCTTTTTGCGCCTTCGCCCTCGACCGCGTTGACTTTGATCAGGTTATGTTAAATACTGCGCCCGAATTAGAAAAGGTGGCGACTATGGCAGAAATGAAAACGGACGCGCAGAATGAGACAAAGCAAATGGTTCTTATTGAATTGGAAAAGATGTTCGGTCGAATTACCGAACGCTACAATTCCGAAGAAAATCACGATCAGATGATTTATCTTCTCGATATCGAAAAAGGCCTCAAACAAGCCCTGATGGATATCGGCTAGTTCCGTTCGGAAATCATCTCGCTCCCTCCGATCGGCTTAGTCGGGACCGCCGGTCAACGCTGCAATGCGTCAACTCTTTCAAATCTTCAGTGATAGGTGTAATATTCCAAGAGCCTGATCCATTTAGGCGCGGTTCAATTTCCATTCTCTTTTAGACCCTTGTCGTATGGCCCTACTTATTTCCTCGTTTGAGGAGATCACCGGTATGCCGGAGATCGTTGCCGTCATTTTTGCATTCGTGATCGGCTCCGCAATCGGAAGTTTTCTTAACGTCGTGATCCACAGGGTACCGCGCGAGCAGTCTATCGTCTTTCCAAATTCGACTTGCCCCAAATGCGACTCGGCGATCAAGCCCTACGACAACATTCCCATCCTTAGCTGGCTTATCCTGGGCGGAAAATGCAGAAGCTGTAAGGAACCGATCTCGATCCGTTATCCGGCGGTGGAGCTATTGACCGGTGCGTTCTGGGTACTCGTATATCTCCAGATAGGCTTTACGCCACTGTTGCCTGTTGCTCTTGTGTTCACTACCGTGATCATCGCTTTGATGTTCATAGATGCGGAGCACATGATATTGCCCAACGTAATAACTTATCCTTTTTTTCTATTTGCGATCGCTATCCGGTTAATGCTGCCGATGATCGCGGGGCCCGTTTTCAGCGACATGAATTATGCGCCCCTGACCGCGATGGAGGCCTATCCGCCTTGGCTGGTCTCGCTTGGCGGCGCGGGGCTCGGTGCTCTCGCCGGCGGCGGCTCGCTATGGCTTGTCGGGGCAGTGTGGAAAAAGCTTCGCGGTGTCGATGCAATGGGGCTCGGTGATGTAAAGATGATGCTGGGGGTAGGGGCGCTACTCGGATGGCGGCTCTCATTCCTTGCGATCTTCCTGGCGGCATTCGCCGGGGCGGTAATAGGTGTAGCCGTGATAGCTAGACAAAAGGATAAAGACCTTCAGACGCAGATCCCCTTCGGCATCTTTCTTGGGATCGGCTCGATCGCGGCACTGCTTTTCGGGGAACGGATGATCGCTTGGTACATCAACACTTTTATCCCGTAAGCTTCAGCCGGTGTGTGCTGTCGTCTCCACGCAGCGGGCCGAGCAATACGAGGCCCCGCCAAGCTTAATCGCGCTCCCGGCCGGCACCCAGGTCCCGCATCTCGTACAGTTGATCAGTGGGCCCTTTGGTGTTTCAGCTGATGCGTCGAGTTTTTTGTCACTCCCGGTTCGCATCTTGCGAAGCATCCGCCAAACCTCCAGCGCGAAGCCGACCTGCCTCCGATACTTGTACAAAGTAAGGCCGATCACTATCAGCAGGACGATCAGTATAAAGATCGCTTCTCTCATGGGGTAGGCGGCGGCCGCAGCAGCCTTGTCGAAAGGTCAGGTATCGCGGGGTTCTGCGGGTTCGTCTCTTTTAAGCGCTCCAGAAGTTCTGTAGCCCGCTGCATTTGTCCCAGCTGCCAATTCGCCTCGATCGCGAGTTGCAGCGTCCGCTCGTTATTCGGAGCGATCGCGAGAGCAGCGGCGAATTCACGTTCGGCTGCGGAATAGTCAGCGGGCTCGGACAAAAAATATGTCAGGCCGCGGTCCGTAAGCAGATCTGGATTCTCCGGGGAAAGACTTACGCCCTCATCATAGAGCCTGCGTGCAACTACATATCTTTCGTTGGCCTTTCCAAAATATGCGATGTCAAAATTTGCATTTCCCAGTGCGATCAAAACGTCCTGATCATTCGATTTAGCAATACGAGCGCGTTCCAGCAATCGGATAGAATCCTCGAGCAATGCCAGATCCTGCTGGGCAGACGCGTATCGGTAAAGAGCGAGACCGAGATTTCGCTGAAAATCGGTGTTGTCGGGATTCGAATCCGCCTCATCGACCTTCTCTTTGATGGCTTCAGCGGAAAGAGCGGCGTTTTCGGACTGATTCGCGGCTACGTTTGCGGCATTCTTGTACCCGTCGTTTTCACGCCGCATCGATTCGATCTCCGCACGGTTAAATGCATTGGCGATCAAAAAGCCGCCGATAAAACTTAAAACGACGGCGACCAGAGAAATGACAATATATTTTACGGGCATTCAAAGGGATTCTATCAAATCAGAGAGGTTACAAAAAAAGCCGCCGAACGCTTACGAACGGCGGCCTCCGCGAAAAAATGCAAACTTCTAGTCCTTTTCTTCAGGTGCAATATATGGCAGATCCTCGGCACGTCGGCGAATTGGCGGATCGGTCGATCGGCGGCGCGGCGTGGCGGCTGTGGCCCGCCTGTCGACACTTCCGGCCGGCAAACCCTTGCCATGTACCGCTTCAACAAGGATCCTTGTGATCTCCTGAGAGAGCGTCCTGTGTTCAGCCGCGGCCCTTCGCCGCAATGATTCCTTTAATTCATTAGGAACATACGCCCCGATAAAGACGCCCTTTCGGTTTGCCATACAATTATTAAATTCTCCTGAAAAGAATAGTGAACGAGTTGGCCAAAGACAATGGAGCAAGCCTGTAAGCCGAATTTTGTAACCGGCTAAAGCCGGCCGACGATCATTCCTCTAGGCCTGCGGTTACCCGCAAGCTCGAGCGACCTACCCGGAAACGCTGCCGATGTTGCCATCGGACAGGGACGGGCCGTCCCATAAGCGTCTCCCTATTTGGTCTTGCACCACGAGGAGTTTACCCGGCCGCGGATGTTACCACCCACGCCTGTGAGCTCTTACCTCACCGTTTCACCCATCACCCGGCCCCGAGAGGCCCGGCTGGTCTGCTTTCTGTTGCACTTGTCGTCATCCGCCAAAGCGGATGCCCGGACGTTATCCGGCTCGCTGCCCTATTGGTGTTCGGACTTTCCTCCGCTCAAAGAACGGCGATCGCCCGGCTTGCTCCACTGCAAGGCTGAGCTAATTATAGCAAAGATTGTTCAACATTAAAATAATGTTAAAACAAATATTATGACGTATTACGCTGCTCTGGCCGTGGTCATTTCGGGGTAAAGATGGTGCCAGCGTTCCGTAAAACGCGCCCTGACGACGGTCTCGATCTCGTCTACGGTTGGAAGCGCCCAGAGCTCTCTTACCAACTCGGCTGCTTCCTCATACGCGATGCTCGATATGACTGACGCGATGCGGCTAAGCGAATTGATATTCATACTCAACTCGGTGGCTCCTAGCCCGATAAGGATTGGGACATAAAAGGGTGAACCAGCCATCTCCCCGCAAACCACCACAGGTTTATCGGCCCGCTTCGCTGCGTCGAGCACCAGCTTGACCGCGCGGAGTACGGCGGGGTGCAGAGTCCTGAACCATCCGGCAACATTTTCATTATCGCGATCGACGGCGAGCAAGTACTGAACCAGGTCATTGGTACCGAGGCAGAGAAAATCGCATTCGTGCAAAAGCTCATCCACGATCATCACGGCGGCCGGCACCTCGATCATCGCTCCCAACCGCGGAGTGCCGAATGCCCGTCCGCATTCTTCCAAGGCCTTCCTCTCTTCTGCAATTATCGATCGGATCTGCCGCAATTCGCCGATCTCGGTGACCATCGGGATAATGATATCCACGGATAGGCCCGTGGATGCGCGCAGGATCGACCGGATCTGGGTGTGCAGTTGTTCGCGATTACTTAATCCGAGACGGATCGCTCTTAGCCCGAGAGCCGGGTTGCGCTCTCTATCTTCATTGCGATCCAGCAGTTGCCCCGCGCCTATATCAAACGTGCGGATCTTAACCCCGTCGTCCCCGCAAGCCTTTGCAAGCCGCCTGTAAGCGACGAGTTGCTGCCGTTCACTTGGAAAACCATTGTACCGATTAAAAAGAAACTCAGATCTAAAGAGGCCTATTCCCTCTGCACCAAGAGCCTTGGCGCGGTCGTAGGTGTCAGGAAGGTCCGCATTGGCCCTGAGAGTAACCTTGCGGCCGTCGAGCGTTTTGACAGGCGATGAAAACTTGGGAAAGCGGGGGAGTTCAACCGATGGCGGCTTCCCCGATCTAAGATATTTCGCACGCGTTGATTCGGCGGGGTGGATAAAGACCTCGCCGGTATAGCCGTCTACGATCGCTTCGTCACCCGTGTTTAGCCGGCGAAGTATCTTCTTTAGCCCCGTGACCGCAGGAATACCCAACTCACGCGCCAAAATGAACGTGTGCGATGTCCATCCGCCGTGCTCCGTGATCAGCGCGGCCGGCTTTTGGCGATGCAGTTCAATTATCGTCGACGGCCTCAAGTCTTTGGCTGCAATGATCGAGCCCGGCTCCAAACGAATACTGAGCCGCGGGCCGCCGCCGAGGCCAACCAGGATCCGTTCGACCACGTCTTCAAGATCGACCAGACGGTCTCTGAAATGCTCGTCGGGGATGGCCTTGAATCGTGCGAAATATTTGTCCGAAACAAGTTTGACCGCCCACTCCGCATTGACATTTTCGTCGCGGATCGCTTCTTCTATTTTGCTCTGCAGCCCGGGATCGGAAAGCATTAACCGATGAGTCTCAAAAATGCTTTGGCTGGCGGCGACATTACGATTTGATTCCGCCCGTGTGAGTTGCGCAAGGCGACGCTGCGCGGAATTAAACGCCGCGTTAAGGCGTTCGATCTCCGGCGCCACTCCGTCAGGCGGCAGATCGATCCGAAAATACTGACGGTTCGCTCCGTGGATACAGACGACGCGGCCGTTAGCGACGCCTCGCGAAACAGATTTGGCTTGAAAACGAACCTCGCTCCGGCGGCCATTTGCGTTTTCGTCTGGCGTTCTGTCGAGTCCGGACATTTGGGTACAGCGAAATTAAAAACTAGTTGCCGAAATTGATGCCGCTGCCGCTTCCCTGCGACGGAAAGAACGGTTTGAGCAAGCCGGCAAACGCCGCAAGGTTACGGGTCTGGATCAATATCTCACCTGGACCCGAGAATTCTGCGACCAAACCCTCTCCGCTCAAGAAACTTCTGAAAAAGCCGCTCTTTGCGGCCTTGCGCAGGTTGTATTGCATATGCCCTTCCCAAGCGACCAGGTGGCCCGTGTCCACGACATATTGTTCGCCGGGCCGCAGCGTCTTCCGGTGAATGGCCCCGAAAGAGGAGACTAGCAAAAGCCCGGTCCCCGTGACCTCAAGGACAAAAAGCCCTTCACCGCCAAAGAAAGACTTCGCACCGCCGAATTTTGTATCAACCTGAAGACTCGTGTCGCCCGCGAGATAAGAACTAGACTGCACCTTGAACGACTGGTTGGCCATGTCGATGCCCGTCACATCGCCGGGCGCCCCCGGCGCCAGCGTCACCTCGCCGGGGCCTCCGCGAGCTGTAAATGTCGAAACGAATGCTGATTCGCCACCGACCGCACGCTTCAATGCGCCAAAGACGCCGCCCTTCATTTCCGAATGCAGATCAACATTCGACGACATCGAAACCATCGCACCCGCTTCCGCCGAGATCGACTGCTCCGGCAGAAGACTTACAACAGCGAGTGCGAACGAACCCGGATGTTTTATCTCCCATGTATAACCCCGGCCCTGGCCGCGGCCGTCGGCGTCGAAATGAAAAGCTCCTCCCGCCGAGGGCGGTGGAGGTGCTGGTTGCGTCTGAGGCGAGCCTACGGGATCGGCATCCGCGAGCGTAAAGCCGCATGAGCCGCAAAAACGCGCACCCGGTAAAAGTGCAACGGAGCATCGGGGACAGTTCACAAAACGACTCCTTTGGACCTTTCGATTATCACGCGGCTTGCTTCCTCGGCAGAATCGGCAAAATCGACTAGCGCGAGGTCCGCATCCGAAACGATCAGATTCTTCCGCCAGGCGTCGACCACTTCTCGCCAGCTGTCGCCGATCAGCACCAACGGCCTGCGTCCGATGACCCCGGTCTGCAGCTTGTTCCACACGAGGGCGATCTCGGTCACGGTCCCCATACCGCCGCGAAGTGCGACAAATCCGACTGACCGTGTGATTAGGTTCTGAAGCCGTTCATAAAAATGGTTTGTTGCGACCTTATCGGTAAGATATCGGTTCGGCTCGGAGCGGAATTGGTTCATCACGATACCAAATACACGTCCGCCGGCATTTCGGGCACCGCGCGATGCGGCCTCCATCACTCCGAGATATCCTCCGGTACAGATGGTGAAACCGGCCTCCGCAAGCCGGAAACCGAGGTCTTCCGCCTCTCGATATTCCGGGGTTTCAGGGCCGAATTGCGAGCCCCCAAAGATGGTTACGATGCGATCGTTGGAATTTTCAAGCACGGTGATCCTCGGCTAATTATCAGGTGATCTATTACGGAATCATTATATCGGAGAGTATGCCAGATACAAGTGACCTATTTTCGTTTCGCCTCTTCGGGCGTGAGATTTCCGGCCTCGTGTATCGCACGAGTGGTGTTCGTGAAAAGCAGTATCACAAAGCCGGTGACGAAGAAAAATATGAGTGCGAGAATTGCCTGTCGATAAGACCCCGTCATCCCGACGACGACCGCGAAAACAAGATTCCCGAGCCACGATGTCCCCTTTTCGGATATCTCGTAGAGGCCAAAGAACGCCGACTCGCGGTCCTTGGGGATCATTTGCGAATAGAGCGACCTTGAAAGTGCCTGTGCGCTGCCCAGCACGAGTCCGATGAAAGCGGCCATCCCTATCGCCTGCTGAACATTCTGCAAGAACGCGTATGCATAGACCACGATCATCGACCAGATAAAGAGCGACAGCAATATGGTTCGCTTTGTGCCGATCCACCGCGAAATTCGTTCGAATATTATTGCTCCGAAAAGTGCGGCTACCTGAGCGACGACGAATATCCCGATAAGAAACGTCTGGCTAACCTCGAGGCCCCTTGCGACAAACAGTTCCTGCGAGAGGAACACCGAAGAGTTGAGTATCACAGTTTGGATCCCATCGTTATAAAACAGATAGGCGACGAGGAACATCAATGTGTATTTGAGGCCGTAGAGTTCTTTCAGGGTGTAGAAAACTTCACGGAAGCCCACTACCAGCAGGTCGCGCTTCCTGGACGTGTGCTTCACCGCACCCCGATTTCGGACCAGCACAAAGGTTACGATGCTCCATGCGCCCCACCAGAGCGATGCGCTCAGCATCGAAACTCGAACTGCGGTCCCCTCGTCCATCCCAAAAGTTTCGGCATAGGTGATCATCCCGAAATTCGCGATGAGAACGAGAACTCCGCTCAGATAGCCCACTGCGTAGCCGTAACTTGAAACCCGGTCGCGGCGATCTTCCGTAGTTATGTCGACCAGAAATGCGTTGTAAAAGACATTGGCCGCTGCGAAGCTGATGTTTGCCGTAAGCAACAGCGCGCATCCCCACAGATACGAATCGCCTTTGATGAAAAACAAAAGGCTGCTGGCCAGTACGCCGAGATAGCAAAAGCCGGCCATTAGCCGCTTCTTGAGATTGGTGTAATCTGCGATCGAACCCAGAACAGGTAGCAGAAAAACCTGGAGAAATACTGAAACTCCGAGGGTGGAAGTAAAAAGATTGTCTGATGTTATTGAGCCGAGCGGGCCCATGCTCAGCACGACCCCGCCACGCCCGACGTCCGCTTGGGCCAGCGCCGTCAGATACGGCCCGACAAGTACGCTCACAACCGTCGTGTAAAAGGCTGAATTGGCCCAGTCGTAGGTAAGCCAGCCAATGACTTCTCGCTTGTCGTTTTTTGCAGGAGCACTTGGCATCGGTCAATCCTACCAAAACTTAGAGTTCTCGGCACAACTGATCGCGCCGCTATTTCGACTAAAAGGATTAGTTGCCTGCAATTAACCTTGACACAAAGTCAAAAAAGAAGTAAGTTGTTGGCACATTTCCGTTTAGAAAGTTGGATTTTCGGCTTTCATTTCGTAAAGGCTGGTATCACTTCACGCCAATAGCCTTTTATTGAGTTTTTTTGAGGAGGGAGAAATAAATATGTCTTGGACCTTGATTAGAGAGTCCTCACGAACGATTCTATTTTTCGCTGCTGTGACATTTGTTGTCGGGGCGGCGTTTCTTTTTGGTTTACAACCCTCGCCTGTCGAGGCCAATGATGAGAAAACGGTGGCGGCCAGCACGTTGGGCGGCACCACATTTCCGGCAAACGCCGGTACTCTGGGGTCAATTCCCGACGGAACTACCTGCTACACCCCGGGCGCGCCCCGCGACGTCACCTTTACAGTTTCCGGTATGAGCGGTTCGCCGACTGACGTAGAACTAAATGTCACCGGAAATCACACTTGGGTCGGAGACATGGCCGTGACACTGATCGCGCCGAATGGTACGTCTCATGTGATCTTCGCGCGTACGGAAGCTTCATCCACAAGTTGTTTTGGCGACAGTTCCGATTTTGCGGGTCCGTACCTTTTCACCGATGCCGCCACTGGAGTTAATTGGTGGGATGCGGCTTTTGCCGCTACGGGGACCCAACCGGTGCCCGCCGGAAGTTACCGAACGACGGCTGCCGGCCCCAATAATACGCCCCCTGCGCCCGTGACAAATATGAACGCCGCATTTGCCGGCGTACCGGATGCAAATGGAACTTGGACACTTCGTGTGACTGACGGAGCGAGTGGTGACACGGGAGCCATAACTGCCGCAAGCCTTACGCTTTCGACCGCCGGCGGTGGAGCACCCGCGGACGCGCCGGTTGACTTTAACGGCGACGGACGCACCGACTGGGCGGTTATTCGAAACGTCGGCGGCAGCCCCAGCGGCCAGGCCCGTTGGTTCTATAGTCTTAACACGGTCGGCGGTTTTGTAGCCGTTGATTGGGGACTTGCAAATGACTTCTTTGTACCTGCCGATTACGACGGCGACGGCAAGGACGACATCGCTGTTTGGCGGCCGGGTGCACCTGGTGACGCGGCTTTCTACATATTTAACAGCGCAACCAGTACGATCCGTATCGAGGCCTTTGGCCAAACCGGTGATGATCCGACTGTCGTAGGCGACTACAACAACGACGGAACCGATGACCTGGCGGTTTATCGCCCGGGCAGCCCGAGCTATTGGTTCTATCGCACCACTCCGGGCGGCGGCGTCTTTTACACCGCATGGGGCGGACCGAACGATTACCCCGCACCCGGCGATTATAACGGTGACGGCCGCTACGACTTCGTCGTTCAGCGTGCCGATGCCGGTGCCGGTTACTTCTGGATCCTTTACAACGGCCCGGGAACAACCTCCACAGTTCGGTTTGGTTTCGCGAATGACGTGATCGTCCCTGGCGACTACGACGGCGGCGGCAGCACAGATATCGCAATTGTCCGCGGTGGCGGCAGTGGCGAGATCCAGTGGTGGATCCGTTCGAGCGAAACAGGAAACGTCGTTTCCTTCCCGTTCGGCCTCGCGGCCGGGGACGTCCCGGTACAAGGTGATTACGACGGTGACGGCTGGACAGACGCAGCGGTTTGGAGAAACGGAACCTTCTGGGTTCTGAGCTCACAGACACTCGGCGTTCAGACGTTCGACTTGGGAGCAGCTGGTGACTATCCGGTCGCCAACTACAACACTCACTAGTCGACCGTTGGTTCTTTGGATCGAGGCCGCTAATATTAGCGGCCTCTTTTCTTTTTTGCTCACGCGCGTCGCCATTGCTTGGATGAACCCCTTCAATGTCTTAAAGTATTTCTATCGGTTGAACTCTAACCGTCCATTATGAAGGCAATGATCCTGGCCGCGGGATTTGGAACGCGGCTCTTTCCACTTACCGTTGACCGGACGAAGCCGGCGATCCCATTTCTTGGGAAACCGCTCGTTGGCTATGTCGCGGAATACCTTGCCCGCTTTGGCTTTGACGATATTGTCGTGAATCTCCATCACGAGCCCGATTCCGTTCGCCGTGCCTTAGGCGACGGCGCTGATTTCGGTGTAAAGATCCGCTATTCGGTGGAGCAGCCTTCGATCCTAGGGACGGCCGGCGCGTTGGCCCACGCGCGGGCGTTGTTAGGAAACGAGACGTTCCTGGTCGTTAATGGGAAGATCATCACCGATATAGATCTGGGAATTGCAGTCGAGTCGCATCGAGCGTCCGGCGCCATTGCAACCATGGTTTTGCTTCCGAACGAAGCGTTTGAACGATTCACTGTCGTCGACACCGCAGATTCTCGCGTCGTCGGGTTTGGTGAAATGGCCGATGAGATCCACGAATCTGACCGGGACCCTGAGCGGCGGCCTCTGATGTACACGGGTATTCAGATCCTTGAGCCCCGTGTATTTGACTATATTCCGCCTGAAGGTTACTCGGATATTGTCCCGACCTTTTATAATCCGGCCATCGCCGCCGGGGAACGGATAAATGCGCATATCGCCCGGGGCCGGTGGTATGAGCTCTCAACCATCCCCCGCTACCTCGATATTTCTCTCACTATGCTCAACGGCCGCGATGTGTGTATCGGTAGTGGCAGCGA
>DATHVL010000266.1:0-2702 GCA_035461325.1 Pyrinomonadaceae bacterium | reverse complement strand
GGCTGGATATCCGCCGCATCGGCGCGATAAAGGACGGCGACAGAGTGGTCGGCAACCGTACCCGCGTAAAGGTGGTCAAGAACAAGGTAGCCCCGCCCTTCCGCGAATGTGAATTCGATATTATGTACGGCGAGGGCATCTCGCACGCAGGCGACCTGATCGATCTGGCCGCTGCACATGACGTGGTCGAAAAGAGCGGCGCATGGTTCTCCTATAAGGGAGAACGCCTCGGCCAGGGCCGTGAGAATGTGAAAACGCTTCTCAAAGAAAACGATGAGCTGCGCGGCCGCATCGAGGACGAGGTGAAGACGGCCCTCGGGTTTACCAAGGCCGAGGCCGCACCGGCGTAACCAGCTGAACGGGGCGGCAACAACCCTGGCTTAGTTCAACCTACCGGCCTCCCGAATTCGCATTTGCATTTACGGGGGGCCGGTTCATTTGACGTCGGAGCTCTTCCTGAGAAGGGATACCGGGCGTCGGCGTCGCACCCGGCTTTCTGAGCTTTTTCAGATCATCGGCGGACGGGATCCCTTCAGCCGGCGAGACGTTCGAGGGGACCTGTTGGAGCTTGTTGGCATTTGATATCCCCGGGATATTTCCTTCAGGCTCGATCGGCTTCGGCGAGAGCCCCTCGGGAAGGTCTTCGGGAGCGATGTTCGAGATCATGTTCGAATTCGAAGAGTTTGCATTGCTGTTTTCGGGCACGGAACCGCACCCGAAACTGATGAATAATGACAATCCTATAACGACAAAACCGGCTTTTTGCATAGTATCTTCCCTATTTAAAAATAGCTGTGCCGGCTTGAAGGTTGCGTCCCCGGGGGGCAGCGACGGCGTTCAAACCGGCACGGGCAGGTTTCAAACGGAATTCGGAAGGTGAAGCAGCCGCCATTAGGTGAGCAACTGCTAAATCAGAATTATAGACTCATTTTCGGGGTTGTCAATACCTGTTCAACGCGTTAATCGCTGCCTTTAACGGACCCGTAAAAGAGATTTGACATCGGCCGGGGGCTTATTTAGAATCAGGGATTCGCCCTATCATTGATAGCGGCACGGCCAGGTAGCTCAGTTGGTAGAGCAGCGGACTGAAAATCCGCGTGTCGGCGGTTCGATCCCGTCCCTGGCCACCATAGGATCAAAAGCGAAAGGACGCCGACCGGCGTCTTTTTTGTTATACTTGCGGTATTGATAGAAAAGGGGTGAATTATGACCGGAAGCCGAGCACAATTTGACGCTGACCGTTACGAAGAGCCGGGTACTTTCTCGACCGTTAAAAGCGCCGCACAGCCGCATGAGGTTAAGTGCGACATTTGTAACCGCGCCCTGTTTATCGGGCCGGACGAACACGCAGAGTTTCTGCGGAAGGCTGAACAAAATGTCGAGCAGGCATATCTTTGTGATGACTGCCGGTTCGCCGATGACGAAAGGGTCGCAGCAGCCGAATAGCGACCGGTTACGTGTCCAACTCCTTTCGCGTGTAGAGATATTTGACGATACGGTCGCGCGAAATTATCCCCGCCAGGCGGTTGCCGTCCATCACCGGCAGTTGGTTTACATCTTCCCTGCCCATTTTTTCCAGGGCCTCCATCACCGGTGCCGAACGCGATATCGTATGCACTTGCGAAAATGGCTTCATGATGTCTCCCACCAACGTCATCGGCCACATTTCCTTTGAGATGCTTTTGATCTCGTGCGGCGTGATCAGGCCTTCGGGCTCACCTGTCCGGCCGTCGGCAACCAGATAGCACCGCTGCCCGGTCTTGAGCATATTCTCCTCGACCATTGTCTGGATGTTCATCCGCGGCTCCAGGATCGGGCAGTCCTCATTCATAAGGTCGCCGACCTTCACATCTTTTAACCCTTCCGTGATCTCGAGCTGCGAATAGGTAGCCTTGGCCGCGTTTAACAGAAACCAGCCGATAAATGCGATCCACAGGCCCCCAATCCCGGAACCACCGAAAAAGGCGAAAACGCCGAGAACGATAAAGCCCATTGCAAAGGTCTGGCCGACGATCGACGCTATTCGCGTCGCACGCGCCTTGTCGCCAGTTATCTTCCACGCCGCCGCCCGCAGAACCCTGCCCCCGTCCATCGGGAATCCGGGGATCATATTGAAAACGGCGAGAAGGATATTCACTGTCCCAAGCCATACGATCACCGCCATAAGCGGGGTGTCGGGCATCTCGCCGAAGGGCCAGCCGAGTGCCGCGGCGATCGCAAGACACACCACCCCGATCACCGCACTCGTTATCGGGCCGACAATGCCGAGCCAAAACTCTGAGCTTGCGGTCTCGGCCTCTTTCTCGATCTGTGCAACGCCGCCAAGCGCGAAAAGGGTTATAGAGCTGACCGGCAGACCGTTTCGCAATGCAACCACGGCATGCGATAGCTCGTGCACGACGATCGCGGCAAAAAAGAGCAGGGCCGAACTGATCGCCATCACCCAGACCACAGCGGTCCCCCACTCGGGATGATTGGTGCCGAAATAACTGCTCAGCGAGAGCGTAATGAGCACCGCGATGATGAGCCAGCTATAGTGCAGCCCGATCTCGATGCCGAGGATCTTCCCGAGTCTGATGTGAGCCTTCATGTTATTACCAAACTATACGTCATTCGGCGGCGGTGGGTAAATATCGCGTCGGTGCGACAAACCTTTGGCGTATGGTAAGTTAAAGCTGATAGCTTATGGAACCGCTTGCCAG
>DATHVL010000265.1:0-7017 GCA_035461325.1 Pyrinomonadaceae bacterium | reverse complement strand
AAGGCTCATGAGCCGCTGTCCGCGCTTAGTGAACTCGGGTGCCCTTGATGCGTCGATCGCCGCGATCTCGTTGAGATTCGCCCCTGAGGCAAAAATGTTATCGGTTCCGGTAAAGACTACCCGCTCGGTGCCTGCCCGCGCCGAATTTAAAGTAGCCTCTATCTCATCGAGCACGCCGACCGAAAGCGGGTTGCGGATCTCGGGCCGGTTGAACCGGAACACCAATGCACCCTCGACGCGTTCCGTGATCAGGGGGTTAGACATTAAACCTCACAGGTTCAATAATAAACGTATGTTCAGGACCGACAAAGCGCACCCGTGGCACGGCATTCCGATCGGCGGAGGCGTGCCGGAAGAGGTGACCGTGTTCATCGAGATCGTGCCACGCGATACGGTAAAGTACGAGGTCGATAAGGAAACGGGATATCTGAAGATCGATCGGCCGCAGCAGTATTCAAATGTCGTCCCGGCGAACTACGGATTTATCCCGCAGACATATTGCGCCGAGGTGATCGCGAATCTTGCCCGTTCGAAGACGGAAATCAGCTTATCCGGAGGCGACGGCGACCCGCTCGACATTCTGGTTTTGAGCGAACATCACATTCCGCGAGGCGATATCATTCTAAAGGCACGGCCGATCGGAGGATTCTGTCTGGTGGATGACGGCGAGGCCGACGACAAGATCATCGCCGTGCTAAAGGGTGACAAAGTGTTCGAGCAATATGAAGAGATCTCGCAGTTGCCGCAAGGAATACTTCAGCGATTCGAGCACTACTTTCTGACCTATAAATCGCTTCCCGATGAACAAAATATCTGCGAGATCGCCTATTCCTACGGCCGTGAGGCGTCGTACGAGGTGATCAACGCAGCGATCGCTGATTACGGTGAATTGACCGGCAAGCTGAAGTAGCTAAAAAAACACGGCCCAGGTCGCAAAGTCTTCTGAGAACCGCTCGAATCTGTGCTCGACGCCTGCTGGAACAAAGAATGCATCGCCCGCCTTGCAATCGAACCTTTCATCGGCGATGAGCAACTCGCCGCTGCCGCGGGCGATAAAATAGAACTCATCTTCAACGTGCGACGTTTGGTGATCGGTTCCATTCGGGGCAAAGTAAACTAGGCGCACCCCATCCTTCTCGAAGGGCTCGAGGTCCCATACGCCGTCTTTCCATTTATCGGCAGCCGGCAGCGGAAGCCGCTTCTGCATTTCGTCGATCGTAAATTTCATTGGTCCAGTATGCTGAGGTACGCCCGCCAAGGTCCGACCGCAGCGGCATATTTTCGCGCGATTGATACGGCTATCTGGCGGATATGGGTCTGATCATGAGCGACCCACGTAGCAAGCAACTGGCGGAGGGTGACCTCGCCGAACTCCGGGTGAATACCCGTGAGGCCAAGCTGATGTTCATTGAGGTTCCATGAGGCCACCTCGTCGAGGCAAGTCTTGCGGATAGCTCCGAACTCTTCTAATAGCTCGGGAAGCGTCACTCCGCGCGACTTGTCGAATCGCCCTAGGGGATCAAAAGGAGGAAAGTTGCGGTCATCAGCCTGTGCAAGTATCACTTTGGCACGCGGTATCCAGTCAGTCTCATCGCAATGGATCAAATGGCCAACGATATCCTGGGGCTCCCATTTATCACGGTCGCCGACCGACGACGTCCAACGCTCAGGAAGTTGCGAGAGCCACACCTTCAGGGCTCCCGGCGTGGCTCTAAGCAACTTCAGAGAATCGTCGAGATCAAAGTCGAAGCGAGGCGCTGATTCCATAAACTCTATTATAAAAGAGCTCGTCAAGCGGTAACAGCAATGGGCATCGCAAGGCTTGGCCCCGTCCCACGACTCTAGAACAGGATCGACGGCAAAAATGACCCTGAAGGTGTTTGATAAAGCCCACGGCTCATAAGCGTCAGGGGCTGAACGATCCTAAGTCCGTTGCCCAAGCACCAGCGAAGCAGCTCGCTGTTGCGCGTCGGGAGTAGAAACCCCGTGCCGCCAAAGCTTGGGGCCGCGCCGATCAACGCCATCAATTCCTTGTTAGATTCGGCGACGCTGTGGCCAAAGAAGCTGAGGCCCGTTGTATAACCCGTGATCCGGCCGAGATGGGTCACGACCATACCCGTGCCCATCCCGAGCGTCCATGCGATCTCGTTGCGGCGGCTGTGGCCGTGGACCGAGCGGCAAAGGCGGTCGGCCTCGTCGATGTCGGATTCGGACATCTGCCGCACCTCATAGCCCGGCAAAGCGATATTTAGCGCGTCGCCCTGAATGTTAGAGAGGGGCTCGACGGTATTGAAGCCGAGCTTCGTATAGAGAGCCAGGGAGCGGTTGTGATAGGCGGCCTGAACGAGTCTCACAGAAACAAAGCCACGCTCGTCGGCCCGCCTGATAACGTCTTCCATCATTGCCCGGCCGAGCGAGGAATTCTGCACCGCAGGGTCGACCGTAATCGGCCCGACTCCCGCGATAACATCGCTTTCCCAGAGGAAATTGCTGCCGACGATCTTGCCGTTGTCCTCGGCGACGACCGAATAGGCGTCGGTCCGTGAAAGCATCATCTCCATTAGCCCCGCGGCGACCTCGGGCGATGGGAAGTCCGGCGGGAAATTGTGATGCCCGGCGATGGCGGCAAATGCCTCGTAACAAATGCGGCCGAGTTCCTGTGCGTCCTCAGGTTTACCGGCCCTTAGATTGGCGCCTTTAACAGCTGCGGTTGTTGAAATCATAGTGTTAGAACCTCCAAGTTCTAACGCGAGGAAATGCGAGGCAAAATCTCACACAGTTCGGCGAGAAGTCGAGATTCTCGTAGGAACCGCTTGCTTTCGGGAAGCTAATCGGTAGGAGGCAGAACGAACGCCCCTATGTGGGGTTTGGTCGTGTTGAGGCACGTTTGGAGTGCGAGGATGAGTGCGTCGCGTACGGTTTCCGGAGTGACGATGGCGTCGACGAGGCCGCGAGCGGCGGCGTGTTTGGCATCGAGTTCGCGGTCGTAAGTTTCGCGGACGTTTGCCATTTCGGCGAGCATCGCGTCGTCAGGTTCTTTGCCTTCTTTTTTGAGGCGCTCGATCTGAGTGCCGAATATCGCTTGGGCGGCAGAGTCGCCCTCCATCACGCCCATGCGGCCGGTGGGAAGCGAGAAAATGAAATCGGGGTCAAAGCCCTGGCCGGCCATAGCGTAATAGCCTGCACCCGAGGCGTGATTTACGGTGAGCACAAGCTTGGGTACTTTTGCCGTCGACATTGCCTCGACGAACCGGGCACCGGCGCGTATTATCCCGCTGTGCTCGGCGTCGGCACCGACCATGAAGCCGGAGACGTCCTGAACAAAAAGGAGCGGCGTTGAATGGCGATCGCAGTTCTCGATAAAGTAGGCGGTCTTCTCGGCGGATTCGGTGTAAACGATGCCGCCAAAGCGGGGAGGCTCGCCGGGCTTGCCCTTGGACATGCCTCGGCTGTTGGCGATCACCCCGACGAGGATTCCGCCTATACGCGCAGTGCCGCAGATCATCTCTTTTGCAAAGTCCGATTGGAACTCGTCAATGCCGCCTTCGTCCATAAAGGTGTCGAGGACAGCGTGCATGTCGTATGGAGCTCGGTGGTCGTCAGGCAAAATTGTGTAGAGCCGGTCCGGCCCGGTCGCTACCGCTCTCGGGTCTGACACCGACACGCGAGTGGGCTCTTTCGCGGGGAGCTCAGAGACGAGCTGGCGGATCTTGGCGAGGCATTCCTCATCGTTGGCGGTGCGGAAGTGAGCGACGCCGGAGATGGCATTATGGGTCATCGCCCCGCCGAGCGTTTCGTTATCGATGGTCTGGCCGGTCGCGCCTTTTACGAGATTTGCCCCGCCGAGGCCCATAAACGATGTGCCCTCGACCATGAGGATCACGTCCGAAAGCGCGGGCAGGTATGCACCGCCGGCGACGCACATGCCCATGACGGCGGAGATCTGCGGCACTTTAAGATAGCGGCGCATTATTGAGTTGTAATAGAAGATCCGGGCCGCTCCATACTGGCCGGGAAAAACGCCGCCCTGATAAGGAAGATTAACGCCTGCGGAGTCGACCAAGTAGATGATCGGGACGCGGTTGCGCATGGCGATCTCCTGCGCGCGGAGGATCTTTTTGATCGTTTCAGGGTACCAGGCCCCGGCCTTGATGGTAGCGTCGTTGGCGACGACCACGCATTCCCTGCCCTCGATCATGCCGACAACCGTGACCACTGCCGCCGCGGGGGCCTTACCGTCGTATTGATCATAGGCGACGAGCAACCCGATCTCCTGGTTAAAGCTGCCGGGGTCGAGCAACAGATCGATGCGTTCACGTGCGGTTAGCTTACCCTGTTTGTGGATCTTTTCGATCTTTTCGGGACCGCCGCCTATCTTTAGTTTTTCTTCGAGGCGCAGGTACTCGTCTGTGAGCCTGCGAAGCCGGGGGGCAGAATTTGTGGTCATTTGCGATTCGTTTGGGCCGCTAACAATGCGGCCCTTGAGAATTTTAGATCACGTTTATCCTACTACGAACCGCGTCGGTTGTTTAACGCAGGGCGAGATTCACCGTGCTCGAATCGGTCACAGCCGGGTTCGTGAGGCTCGCTATACGCAACCTTAGCCTTTTTGCGACGCGGCCGTTCATCGTGACGGGAACCGAGCCGGTATTCGGCGTTGAGGCGATGAGCGTTTGCCAATTGATGCCGCCGTCCATGGAATACTCGATCTTGACGTCGCCCGTAACTCCGCTCGAGGACCACGTGAGGTTGCGGCGAATGTTGCGCGGCAGTGCCCCGTTCTGTCGAAAATTGGTAAGCCTGAGGCTCGAGCCGCTGTAGCGGTAGTTCGCCATCGCGTCGGCGGTGAGATTCAGTGAGCGAACGTTGTCCCGCTGTCCATGAATGCCGGTGGGTGCGCCGTTAAACACGACTGACGGATTCGAAAAATATGGCCGGCGGGCACAGCCGCTTGGGCACTGGTTAACGTAGGACATCACGGTCCGGAACGATCCGTTGACATAATGGCCGTAGCTAAACGGATGCTGTGGGGATGAGCCGGCATTTTCCGGATTGTGCTGGCTGCCCATGTTGTGGCCCATTTCGTGGGCGAGCGTGATATTGCTGACAGCACAATTGCGTGCGGTTATCGAATAACCCCACTCCGAACCGCCTTCATCGCCGACGAGATAACCGATGCCGCAAACGTCCGTCACCTCGCCGATCATAGCGACAAGATCAGCGTTATGCGTGTTGCGGAGCGCCTGAATATTTGCGTTCAGGCGAAGGGTCGAGAGGTCGCTGCTGGAATTACCCGTTTCCGTAAACGTATACTCCGCGGCGTGAACCATGCGCACGCGCTGGCGGACACGGCTGTTGATGTATGCGGTGTTCGTCGCGGCGATCGCCTGTTGGGCGAAAGCTTCAGCCTGAGCTGCACCGCCAAGAAAGTTTTTCGTTGCCGTGGTGTAAACGATAAGAACGTCTATTCGGTCGCCGGAATCTACACCGCCAAGGGCATCGGCGGGTGCCGCAAGCCTTGCTGCCTGTAGCTCTGCCTCAGGCGGTACGATCTCGCCGCCGCATTCGGGAAATTTCGACTGGTCGATCTCCATCAAAATATGGGTATCGCCGCGAGGGATGATCTCATAGACCGCGTCAGGGGTGTAAATGAGTCCCGACATATGGCCCTTGTGGCGCGTGATGATCACGTCACCTCGAAAATCACCGGTCGTAATGTCGCCGATCCATGTCTGTTCGTCCATCGCCCGCATTTCTTGAACTCGGCGGTTTGCACGAAAGGTCTTCCCATCGAAGACAGGGATCTCGAGAACACCGGCTGCGTCAGAGAGGAGGTCTTCGGCAGCGGGCCGGATCTGAGCCTCACGGACGGACGCGACCGAACTTTTCTGGTCGGCGACCTGCGGTGTTTCGATAAGCGTGAAGAGGCGTGCGGGCCCCTGCGCATACGCGGGAATGGCGACAAAGAATAATGCCGAAAAAAGAACGGTGGTGATCGTTGATCTGCTCACTTTCAATCTCCTGGGAAAAGGGTCATTCGTTTCCGGGACCTAAACTAAAATGTCGGATGTACTTTTGTGTAGTGACAGGCTGACAAACACTTTGATGGACTAAAATAACAAAAAGCTGCCCGCTTATTAAATAGGATATGCTCTTTAGCTCTGATCGTTCAAGATAAAAGTGGGGACCATTCCGCCGCCCGAGGTCACGTTGGCAAGCTCTGAAGAGGAAAGCCGCGTGAATGCCGAACCCACCTCGCCGTTGAAAAGCAGCGGATCGAGGTCAACAAGCTGTTCCGCCATTGCCCAGTCACCGAGATCGTCGAAGAGCATAGGGAACGTTTCCTTGGCAGTTTCGACGCGTTCCTGGACGAGATAATCACCGTCGGCAAGGGCAACTCCGATCGCGTCATCCCACACCTCCGGAGAGACGCTCCAGCCGATATAGATGCCATGGCCGCCATAATCGTCGTTGGGTTTGAGGACCAGCTTGTGCGAATTTTTGCGGGTCCATTCTATGAGGTCGATGGCCTCGCCGGCGTACTCGGTTTTAGATCCGACAAACTTTCGCGTCCAGGGGATGTGGTAGCCAATGGCGGCTAACTCGTTTGGATCGAACAGATGGGCATAGTGCTCATTCGTCAGAATGGCAAAGATCGCTTTTTTGTGGACAAGCTTGCCGCGGAAGCTGTTTACCATACAAACCGCGCGGGCACGGTAAGCATCGGCAAGTGCCGGATACTGATCGATGATCGGAAGGTACTCGTTGACCAGCAAACGTTTATAAACGATGTCGATCGCAATGCCGTCGCGGTAAAGCCGGCCGTTGTCGAACTCGAGTTCGTCGGGCGAGCAGATAAGCGAAGTATAGCCTGAGTATTCAAAGTATTCCTTGAAAAGCTCGAACTCTTTCTGCGTCGGCAGGTCCTTTAGATCGACGATGGCGATCACAGGAGTTTGGTCGGGTTTGCGTCCCAGATACTCTGCGTAGCACGAGAGGAGGACCTCGAGCATCTTC
>DATHVL010000264.1:0-3305 GCA_035461325.1 Pyrinomonadaceae bacterium | reverse complement strand
AACGAGCGAAGGATATCGAACTCCGGTGCGAACCAAAAGCCGTAATAGATAGATTCGGCAAATTTTGTGCTGAGGGAATCGCGGAGCCGCATCACCTCGCGGTCCATCGTGATCGACTCGAGCGCCCGGTGTGCGGTCATCAGGATGGTGACGCCGGGCGTTTCGTAAACACCGCGCGATTTCATTCCGACAAAACGGTTCTCGACCAGATCGACGCGTCCGATGCCGTGCTCGCCGCCGAGTTGATTGAGCTGGGAAAGGAGATCGACGGGGCCGTAACGATCGCCGTCGATGGCAATGGGCTCGCCTTTTTCGAAGGCGATCGTGATCTCCCTTGGAGTGTCGGGGGCGGCCTCAGGTGATGATGAGAGGACGAAAATATCCTCAGGCGGTGCCGCCCAAGGATCTTCGAGAATGCCACCCTCATAAGAGACGTGCATCAGGTTGCGGTCCATTGAATAAGGCTTCTCAGCCGATGCAGTGACCGGGATACCGTGTCGCTCGCAGTAGGCGATGAGCTCCGCTCGGCCTTTGAACTCCCAATGCCGCCATGGAGCGATGACCTTGATGTCAGGCTGAAGGGCATAATAGGAAAGTTCGAAGCGGACTTGGTCGTTGCCCTTGCCGGTGGCTCCGTGGGCAACGGCGTCGGCGCCCTCGCGGCGGGCGATCTCGATCTGACGCTTTGCGATGACGGGGCGCGCAAGTGAGGTGCCGAGCAGGTAGACGCCTTCGTATACTGCGTTGGCCTTAAGGGCCGTCCAAACGTAATCCCTAACGAATTCGTCGCGGAGATCCTCGATGTAGAGTTTAGAGGCGCCGGTGGCGAGAGCCTTTTCCTCGAGACCGTCGAGTTCCTCGCCCTGGCCGACATCGGCGCAATAACATACGACCTCGCAGCCGTACGTCTCTTTTATCCAGAGCAGCATCGCGGAGGTGTCGAGCCCGCCGGAGTACGCTAATACGACCTTCTTAATATCGTTCATCTTTGCCTACATTCTATCCATTTCATTCCTTTTGTATCAATGGCCGTATTTCTTGTCGCCAGAACATTTCAATCGTTCCAAATGCCGCTCACCACCTCACTTTTCGGTTATACTTCATAGTCAGAGCGCGATATATGGCGGACACCGACAAGAACATTGAAGCTCTACTTTATGATGCGTCCGGCAACGATGAAATGGTCGATCTGGACGCGATCGATCCCGCGTCGCTGAATGACAGACAGCTATTGTGGGTGAATTTCCAGACTCGTGACCCCGACCTCGTCGGCTCGGTACTGGAACGTTTCTCGATAAACGGTTTTTCGACCCATAGCATCGAAAACGAATCGCTACGACCGCAGCTTGAGAACTTTGACAATTTCTATCGATTTTCCATCGACACAGTAAAGGCCGCCGACGACGAAACGATCGAAAAGCAGCGGATCAACCTCGTGGTGGCAAAGAATGTAGTTATAACGATCCACACGGGCAGGGTCGACTATTTCGACGAATTTCGAAACCGTGAAAAGGGGGAGACCAGCTTTGGCGAATTGTACGCAGAAAGCTTTGTGGCAACGCTGCTCGACCTGCATATAGTTTCTTATTACAGGGCACTGGAATCGATCGAGGAAAAGGTGGATGACCTTGACGCCAAGATCTTAAGATTTGAGATCCGTACGGATCAATTCCTTTCCGAAATATCGGCGCTCAGAAAGGACATCGTAAAACTCAGGCGATGGCTGTTACCCCATCGGGATATATTCTACGCGTTCACACGGCCCGATTTTCAGAACAGTTTTGAGATTAGTTCCGCTGACGAATACGCCCTTCTGAACCAACATTTCGAGAGCGCGCTTGATGCTATCGAGCACTCGCGCGAGACTCTGTTGGGCAGTTTCGATCTGTACGCGACCAAATCCGCACAGTTGATGAACACCTTTATCAAGCGACTAACATTTATCACATTCGTTGTGGGTACGGTCGGGGTCATAGCAGGCGTCATGGGAATGAACTACAAAACCGGTTTTTTTGAGTCACCATACGGATTTTGGTGGACGGTCACCGCGATGGCCGTAATTACGATCGCGCTGACCGTTTACGCAAAGTTCAGGAATTGGATCTGATATGAGCGTGAGAGAACAACTCTGGGGCGGGAGATTTACGCAAGGGCCGCATGAGGCCTTTGCGGCGTTTAACGATTCGTTCCGGTTTGATCGGCGGTTGTTTGCGGCAGATGTGAAGGCGAGTGCGGCTCATGCTGCGGGGCTTGAGCGTGCCGGCGTGATCACGCCTGACGAGGCTGAGCAGATCCAAGGCGGACTTACGCAGCTTTTAACCGATGCCGCGATCGCCCCCGAGTTCTTCGATACATCCGCGGAGGACGTTCATTCATTTATAGAGGCGAAACTGACGGAGGCGATCGGCGACGCGGGCCGGAAGCTGCACACCGGGCGGAGCAGGAATGATCAGGTCGCGACGACACTTCGGCTGTGGCTGCGTGACGAGACGGACGAGATCAATGGGTTGATCCGCGAGCTGCAGGCGGCTTTGCTGGATGTCGCCGAGGGCTTTCGCGATGCGGTGATCCCGGGATATACGCACCTTCAGCGGGCTCAGCCGGTGCTGTTCGCGCACTGGTGCCTTGCATATTTTGAGATGCTGGTTCGCGACCGCGAACGGCTGGCCGAATGCCGGAAGCGGATCAACATTTCGCCGCTTGGGTCGGGAGCGCTTGCGGGAACGGGATATTCCATCGATCGTGAAGCGGTGGGGGCCGATCTGGGATTTGAGGGCGTTACGCGTAATAGCATGGATGCGGTGGCGGACCGGGACTTCGCGATCGAATTCGTCGGCGTTTGTTCGACGCTGATGATGCATCTATCGCGGTTGGCGGAGGATATGATCCTGTATTGTTCGACGGAGTTTGGCTTATTGCGCCTGGGCGACAGTGTGTCGTCGGGTTCGAGCCTGATGCCGCAAAAGAAGAATCCTGATGCGCTCGAACTGCTAAGAGGAAAAGCGGGGCGGGTGTTCGGGCATCATGCTGCTTTGCTTGCCACTATGAAAGGCTTGCCGCTGGCATATAACAAGGACATGCAGGAGGACAAGGAAGTTCTTTTTAGCACCGTTGACACGGTCAAGATCTCGCTTCGGACGGCGGCGATCGTGGTCGAGAACACGGTGGTCAATGAAGAGCGAGGGCGAGAGGCGGCGTCACACGGGTATCTGAACGCGACGGAGTTGGCGGATCATCTTGTGAAGCAGGGAATGCCGTTTCGCGCGGCGCACGAGGCGGTTGGGAAGCTCGTGCTAAAGGGGCTC
>DATHVL010000263.1:0-7198 GCA_035461325.1 Pyrinomonadaceae bacterium | reverse complement strand
GGCTGACACCTTCCACACGTCGGATTCGTGCGGGGCGACATTTATATCCCCGCACAAGATCACGGGATCTCGGTGCGGGTCGTAATTATCGTCGAAATATTTGCGCAAACGAGCGAGCCCATCCAACTTGAACTCATATTTGTCGCCCCCCAATTCGGTCCCGTGCGGGGCATAAACGTTTACGACCCGGACGCCATCTATCGTCGCTGCGATAAAGCGCTTGGCCGCATCGGGGGGATCATCGGAAAAATTCAGTTGTATATCTCTCAGCGGCCGTCGTGAGAGTATCGCCACGCCGTTGTAGGCACTTTCGCCCATGTACGCGAGGTCATCAAAGCCAACCGAACGCAGAGCCGCCTCAGGAAATTTTAGATCAATGCATTTAGTTTCCTGCAGGCACAGGACATCCGGGCGGTTCTTTGTGCACCACCCTAGGACGTGCTCAAGGCGAGAAGTGAGGGAGTTTATGTTCCAGGTCGCGATCAGCACAGCTGCTTTAATCGATAACAAATTCCGCAACCACCGGCGCATGATCGCTGGGACGTTCAAGAGCACGCGGAGCCCGGTCTATCCAGCAGCCGGTGCATTTATCGGCAAGCGGCGGTGAGGTCCAGATGTGGTCGATCCGAAGCCCACGATTTCGCTGCCACGCGCCTTCGCGATAGTTCCACCAAGAGTATTCCTTCACATCGCCGTTCATTTTTCGAAAGACATCGACGAAGCCCCACTGCTTTACGTGGTGCATGGCGGCGCGTTCCGGTTTCGAGAAGTGCAGTTTTCCTTCCCAGTGCGGGACGCTCCAGACGTCGAGTTCTTCAGGAGCCACGTTGAAGTCGCCGCATAGAAGAACGTCCCGGTTGAGATCGCATGTCTCGTCAAAGAACCGTCTTAGCCGCTGCAGCCAATCGAGTTTGAACGTGAATTTATCCGACCACAGCTCGGTGCCGTTCGGAATGTAGGTGTTGACGATCCGGACGCCCTTTATGGTTGCCGCGATCAGGCGTTTGGGCGAGACGTCATCATCGTCATCAAATCCTTTCTGCACCTCATCGATCTCGTGTTTAGAGAGAATTGCGACACCGTTATAGGATTTCTCGCCATAGAATGTGGTGTGATATCCGGCGTCAAAAATAGCTTGGTACGGAAAGTTGTCATCGACGCACTTGGTCTCCTGCAGGCACACGACATCCGTCCCGGTCTCGCCCAGCCAGCCGATAAGCTGATCCAGACGGATATTGATGGAGTTAACGTTCCAGGTCGCGATCTTCATTTTAGTATTCTTACCACAACCGAGCCTTCGGCTACTACCGGTCGGTTTAACCGGGTGCGGAGTTCCTTTCCCAGAATACGCCGTCCGCAAAACCTTGTATTGACGTGTCGTGTTCGGCAAGCTCCAGCCGCTTAGCGGCGAGCAGGCAATAGTCTAAGTCTGCTTCTAAGGCGATAAAATCACGGCCGAGTTTCTTGCAGACGGCTGCCGTCGTGCCGCTGCCCGCGAACGGATCGAGGATCATATCCCCGGGATCTGTTGAGGCAAGGATGATCTTCGCCAATAGCTTCTCGGGCTTCTGTGTCGGATGGTCTGTGTTCTCCGGCATCGACCAAAAGGGCACGGTTAAGTCCGTCCACATATTTGAAGGGTGCGTGTCGCGAAAGTTACCGTTCGACGTCTCGTCCCAGTCTTTGGGGTTGCCGTTCGTGCGGTAGGGGGCAACTACTCGCCGCCGCTGTTTCACCGCGTCAACGTTGAAGGTGAACTCGTCTGAAACCGTGAAGAACCAAATGTCCTCCGCGGCATTCTTCCAATTAGCCCTCGCGCCGCGGCCCTTTTCCCTTTCCCACGTGATGCGATTTCTCAGCTTGAAATATTTCGACCCGGCACGTTCAATTGCTCCTCCCGAACGCCAGTCGCCGCAGATGTAAATGGAGGCCGTCGGCTTAAGTAACCCAACGCAAAGCGACAGCCATGAATCGAGCCACGCCTCATACTCCTCGGCCGCACGCGAGCGAAACGATTCTTTACCGAACGATTTGTTCAGATTATAGGGTGGGTCGGCAAATAACAGATCGGCCGACTGAGGTCTTAGGAGCGGGAGTGTACGAAGGGCGTCGCCGTTAATGATCGAGTTTCGCGGCAACGAGTTTTCGTCCAGCGAAGCCGCATCCATTACGGACTTTCTCAGACGAGCCGTTTCGGACTCATCTACCTGAAGAGTCCGGTTCCGCGGTGCACGTTCTTTTTTTGGCGTCATTTCGACGGGCATTTAGTCTTTCTCGATGGGGATCACGGTAATGCTGCCGTCGCGTTCGAGGGTTGCGGTCTTCACATCTTCGGCTTTTTCAACGCCGCCGTGTTCCCTGAGGGCCTGGAGGAGGTCGTCATCCGAGATCTTGCTTTTCTCCAGGGCATCTCTATCTATCTTTCCGTTGTCGATGAGCTTGCGTGGGTCGTTCTCCACCACTTTCTCGAAAGCGGGCAGGTAGTATGAAACCGTGGCGACAAGCCAATGCAAACCCATCAGCACTACGACGATCAGTATCATGTTCACGAGGCTGACCGCCCCCGTTACCGCACGTGCCATCACTGATCCCACGATAAATCCGAGCAGTATATCGAACGCCGTGTAATCGCCCATGAATCGTCGCTTGCCTACGCGAATCAGCACCAAGGCCACGACGAAAATCACGGCAGTACGGAAAACGACCTGGCCAGGTGAGATATTCTCAAAGTCGCTACCGGCACCTATCGCCCATGTCAGGTCGTTAAACAACTCGCTCAACATAGCTCAAAATTACCCCATCTTGGCTTTGAGCCGAAAGCCCTCAACGCCTGCTTGACCGCCTAAAACCCAGGTGATAATGTTATATGTTTTGGGATAATAACGATCAGAATCCGTTTTAATATAACGCAATAGAATATGTTTTTGCTGGCATTTGCCGAATCGATCCAGCTATTTCCGGACGGCACATTATTCATTCACATCGCATTGATCCTGATAATGATCTGGGCTTTGAACCGGACGTTTTTCAAGCCGATCAATGCCGTCATCGAAAAGCGCAGCCGCCAAAAGGCGGGCCGCGGCGGTGAGGCGGAAGAGATCCTAACCGACGTCAACAACAAGCAAAAACAATACGAAAAGACGATGCTCGAAGCTCGTAATAAGAATTACAAGATGATCGAGCGTGAACGCGCGGAGGCCGTCGAGGCGCGCCAGCAGGCGATCTCTGAGGCGCGTGCTCAAACTTCTGAACTTGTGCAGAGCGAAAAGGCAAAGCTCGAGAAGCTAAAGGCCGACGCGAAGGTGGAGATCGCTCTCGAAGCGCACAAGATGGCGGACAAGATCAGTTCCAATATCCTTAAAGCGTAAGATATGTTTGCACTATTCAACGCATTCCTGTTGTTTGCTGCCGGCGGCACTGCCCCCGAGGGCGGCTTTACAGAATTTTGGAACACTTGGCTGAACTATCCCGGATTTGAGGTTTGGAAGTTCGTCAACCTCGCGATCTTTGTGTTCGTTCTCACCTACCTTCTCAAAAAGCCGCTTTCGGATGCATTCAAGGCAAAGCGCGAGGTGATCCGTGCGGAACTGATCAAAGCCGAGGAAGAGAAGAAGGCCGCATTGGCCAGGCTAACCGAGGTCGAAGCGCGTCTCGCCGGTGCAGAGGCCGAGATCGAGAACATCAAACGAGAGGCCCGCGAAGAGATCGAAGCCGAGAAACAGCGGCTTGCCGCACAGGCAGATGCCGAGGCAAAGAAGCTCCGCGAGCAGGCCGAGGGCGAGGTCAAACGCCTGGAGGCCGTGGGCAAGCTTGAGCTTCGCCGATTCGCAGTGGCTGAGAGCCTCAGGCTCGCCGAAGAAAAATTGAAGTCGCAAATGACGCCGGAAACGGATTCAAAACTCATCCGGTCGGGCATCAGGGCGATCGGAGGTTTGAACTAATATGAGCCTCGAAACAGTTACACGGCGTTACGCCGCTGCACTTGCCGACGTGGTGCTTAATTCGGGCGACACCGAAACGGTCAAGGCCGAGCTAAAGTCGTGGGAAAACCTGATCACTTCGAACGTCGATCTGCGGACAGCCTTTGGCAACCCGTCGATCGCACACGCCAAGAAAGAGGGCGTGCTTGAGGGTCTGCTGGAACGTGCCAAACCGACGCGGACAACGGCAAATTTCCTTCGCGTGCTGCTGCAGAACAGCCGCCTGACCGACCTCACCGCGATCAATGAACGATTTGATTCGGTGCTCGAAGAACGGAGCGGAACGGTTCACGGCATAGTTGCCTCGGCTCACGAACTTTCGGCTGAGGAGCGTGACGAACTTCGCACAAATCTCGAAAAGGTAACCGCAAAGAAAGTGCGGCTTGATTTTACGATCGACCCCAACCTGATCGGCGGTGTCGTCGCTCGCATAGGTTCAACAGTTTATGACGGTTCGGTTCGGACCCAGTTAGAACATCTTAGAGAAGAACTTTTTACCAGATAGCGTTTAGCGGCCCTGAGAGGCTCGCACGCTTTTTAACGATATGGAAGCAATTAAGGCAAACGAGATCAATGAGATCATCCGTGCGCAGATCGAGAATTTCGATTCGAGCATGACCGTCGATGAGGTCGGCTCTGTCATCAAGGTCGGTGACGGCATCGCGGAAGTTTACGGGCTGGACAAGGTCATGGCCGGTGAGCTTCTGGAGTTTCCGCACGGCGTACGCGGACTGGCCCTGAACCTCGAAGAGGACAAGGTCGGCTGTGTGCTTTTCGGCGATTTCCAGAAGATCAAGGAAGGCGACGAAGCCAAACGGACCAAGCGCATCATGAGCGTCCCGGTGGGCGACGCAATGATCGGCCGCGTGGTTGACGCTCTCGGCAACGCCATCGACGGCAAGGGCGAGATCCTTACCGATGAGTACAACCCCGTCGAGCGTATCGCCCCGGGCATCATCGATCGCCAGCCGGTTAAGGAACCGCTTCAAACGGGCCTGAAGGCCATTGACTCGATGGTGCCTATCGGCCGCGGACAGCGGGAGCTTATCATCGGCGACCGTCAGACGGGTAAGACGGCTGTTGCTATCGACACGATCATCAACCAAAAGGGCAAAGACGTCATTTGCGTATATGTCGCCATCGGACAGAAGGCCTCGACCGTCGCCCAGGTGGTGAAAAAGCTTGAAGATTTCGGCGCGATGGACTACACGATCGTCGTATCTGCGACCGCATCGGACCCCGCGGCGATGCAGTTTCTTGCTCCGTATTCAGGATGCGCCATCGGCGAATACTTCCGCGACAACGGACGCCATGCTTTGACGATCTACGACGATCTTTCAAAGCAGGCCGCCGCATACCGCGAGATCTCGCTTCTGCTCCGCCGCCCGCCGGGCCGCGAAGCTTACCCCGGCGACGTTTTCTATCTTCACTCACGCTTGCTCGAACGTGCCGCAAAGTTGTCGGACGCACGCGGGGGAGGTTCGCTGACCTCGCTTCCGATCATCGAGACGCAGGCCGGCGACATTTCGGCATATATTCCGACGAACGTCATCTCGATCACGGACGGACAGATCTTTCTTGAATCTGACCTATTTAACTCCGGTGTTCGCCCCGCTATTAACGTGGGTAACTCGGTTTCGCGTGTGGGAGGTTCGGCACAGATCAAGGCGATGAAGGCCGTTGCCGGTACGCTCCGTATCGACCTCGCCCAATATCGCGAGCTTGCCGCATTTGCGCAGTTCGGTTCCGATCTGGACAAGGCGACGCAGTCACAACTCGAGCGCGGTAAGCGTTTGACCGAGATCCTCAAGCAACCGCAGTATCAGCCCATGGAGGTCGAGGACCAGGTCATTATTATCTGGACGATCACCAATGGTTACGGTGACGATATCGCTGTCGAAGATCTTAAGAGATTCGAAGAGGAGTTCCTCGGCTATATGAAGAATGCCCATCCGGGCGTTCGAAATACGCTGCGTGAGAAGAAGAATCTCGACGATGCCCTTAAGGCCGAACTCAAGGAAGCCGTCGAAGACTTTAAGGCTACACGCTGGAACAAGGAGAAAGCAGACGCCGGGGCCGCTGCCGCATAACAAACTGAAATATGGCTAGTTTGCTAGACATGCGCCGGCGCATTAAGTCGGTCAAAAATACCCAGCAGATCACCAAGGCGATGAAGATGGTCGCTGCGGCCAAGCTGAAGCGGGCCCAGGACCGCGTCACCGCGGCGCGCCCCTTCGCCGTCAAGATGTCTGAAGTATTGGGCGGCCTGAGCGCAAAGGTGGCTGATGAATTCTCTCACCCGTTGCTCGCTGAGCGCGGTGATGAAAAATATTTGGTAGTACTCGTGACGGCTGACAAGGGATTGGCGGGTGCGTTCAATGCCAATGTTATCAAAGCGACACAGGCCTTCCTGAACGAGAACTCAGCAAAAACGACCGAGATGGTTTCAGTCGGCCGCAAGGGCCGGGACTATTTCAAGCGTCGTGACATCACGCTTCGTGCAGAGTACATAGGGCTCACCGGTACCGGAAGTGTAAGTTATGCTGACGCCGCCGAGATCGGCCGGAATATAATTGAAACCTTCGAAGAAGACGAATCGATCGATAAGGTCTTTCTCGTTTTTACGGAATTCAAGACGGTTCTCTCGCAAAAGCCGATCATTGAACAACTGCTGCCCATACCGAAGATCGGGTCTGACGAAGAATCGAACGAAGCGGGTGAGGCCGAGTACATCTACGAACAGCCTCCTGCCGAGATCTTCGGTAGGCTGCTTCCGAAACAGGTCGAGACGCAGATCTATCGAGCGATGCTCGAATCGGTCGCTTCCGAACAGGGGTCGCGTATGACGGCCATGGATTCGGCGTCCAAGAACGCGGGAGAGTTGATCGATACGCTGACGCTCAATATGAACCGGATCAGACAGGCCGCCATCACCAAGGAGATCATCGAGGTCGTTTCAGGAGCTGCCGCCGCTTAGTGGATCCGATCGGCTGACGATGGAGCGATCAAATGTAAACACACCGCGGCGCGGGCGTCTTATTCGCTACGCGCCGCTGTTTTTTTGGATCGCGGTCATATTCACTCTTTCGACCGGTGCCGGTTCTCTAAATAGTACCTCCCTGATAGTCGGCCCCGTTCTCAGATTCCTGTTCCCCGACGCTACTGCCGAGACACTGCTCTTTTATCATTCGATCGTCCGCAAAGCGGCTCACGTCTTT
>DATHVL010000262.1:0-3968 GCA_035461325.1 Pyrinomonadaceae bacterium | reverse complement strand
GGCGCGGAGGCACTGGGCCTTGAGGCCAACATCGGTACGCTTGAAGCGGGTAAAGAAGCGGACATCGCCGTGGTGTCACTTGACCATCCGGCGCAGCAACCCCTTAACGACGTCGAGGCCACCCTTGTTTTTTCATCCAGTGCCCGTGATGTAATGGCAACTTACGTCGCGGGAAAAATGGTCTATGAAAGAGGGGGCGCGGCTCATTTCGGCAGGACGGCTTCGAGTTCCGACCTTAAATGATCTGTTGACCAACGGCTGCCGGGGAGGATCTTGGCGACCTTTCCGTCGGGCGTTATCACAGCTGTGACCAATGAATGATTGAACTGCGCCTTGTCCTGTTCATCGACCTCATACTGCAAACCGAAGAAATCCGCGACCTTCCGAACTTCGGCTTCCGTTCCGACGGCAAGTTGCCACACCGTGAAATCAGGTTGTGCCGGATTGCCCAAGTAACCCGAACCGTATTCTTTAAGTTTTTCCGGAGTATCGCGGGCGGGGTCAAATGAGATCGTCAAAAGGCGAACCTTGTCGCGAAGCTCGGGCTCGGCGTTCAGTTCCAATGCGAGCTTGCTGAAGTTCTGCGACATTTTGATGCAGTACTCCGGCAGCGGGCATTCACGATAAATGAAAGTCACGGCGAGAGCCGTCCCGCGATAATCCTCGAATGTGATCTTTCGGCCGTCTTGATTCGTGAGGTTGAACGCCGGCACGTCTTTGCCGATCTGGTCCGGCTGTTTCACTTCCGGCGCGGGAGCGTTGGGATCGGGTGCGGAGGTCACGGATATGTTCTCGAGCCAGTAAGGTTCGTCGGCGGTATTATTCACCACGAGCTCAGCCCGGATCTCAGCCCCGGGCGTCAGAGCTTCCCACACCCACTCTTCACGGATCGGAAACGTCATCGTCATTCGGGGCATAAACCCGGGGATCTCTTCGTGATCGATCTCGGCCGTGCCGACTGCACGGTCAACCGAAATCACCTTACCGCGGAGGTCATATCGTTTTTCCTCACCCTTGGGACTCTCTGTCTGAGTCGGCTGGCAGGCGGCAAGCATTAACAGTGATGCGATGAAAGCCAGAATATAAATTTGTTTCATAAATTGTTTGCGGCGGACATTACTTACGCCGCAGTTGCTCATCATAAAAGATCTGATAAATACGATAATTGGACATCACCTTATATGTATAGTCCTTGGTTTGGGCAAAGGCGATCTCGGGTACATATCTCTCCGCGGCGGACGAGCTTGAACGCTTAACCCAACGGCGGACATTGTCGTCTCCGCCGTTATAACTGGCCGCGACGGCATCCGGCTGGTTCGGAAACGTCTTGAATAGGCCGCTGATGTAGTGCGATGCAAACTCGAGGGACGTGCCGGGATCGTAAAGATCGTCCTGTACAAAATCGTCGAGTCGTAGTTCGGCAGCCGTTCGCGAGGCGGTCGATGGAATGAACTGCATCATCCCCCGAGCCGATGCAGACGAACGGACCTCAGGCCGGAATCTGGATTCCTGGCGCGCGATCGCCATAAGAAAACGCGGATCGACGTCACGTTCGCCGGCGTGCCGGCGGGCGGCGTCGGCGAACCCCGAGGGGTAAAGCATACGCCCCGCCTCGTTCGGGATCAGCTCGATCTGATAGTCGGCCGGTATCTTCTGCCATCTACTTTCGATGAAGGAAAGTCCTCGGTGCGGATAGCCGCCGCGCCGATATGCCTCCGCCAGGGTGTAGCCGCCGTTCTCAACTTCGAGCAGACCAGCTGCTTCCAACTCCGGCGCGGCTTCGTCGAGCAGGCCAAGGAAGGCGAGTTCGCGTGCGAGAAAATCATTGCCGCGGCCGGTCCGCGGCTTGGCGGCTTCGTCTGTGACGGGTTTTCGAACCTCGAAGGTATATTCATACGTCGGGACACGATACTCGGGAATAGTTTCATAAAGCCGCGCGAGCGAGGCGATAAGGCGTTCCCGAGTTTCTATATCAGCGGCCATGCGGATCGCCGCTTGTATCGCATGCCGCCGCTCATCAGCCGTGCCGCTATCTAACACCGGAACGAGAGCATCAAGGCGGGACGCGATGGCGTTCTCCGCCTCCGCCGACGCGGACATTGCTCGCAGCCTTTCCGTGGCACGCCAGCCGTAATATTGATCGCGCCCGTCAGGGACCGAAAGGTATGATTCCGCCGCCGCGTCATATTGCCTCAGCTGCTCCAAAACATAGCCCTGCAGGAATAACACTTCCGAGCGTGTGGTGCCGCCGGGAACCGACGCTCCGCCGAGGTCGGGCAAGCGCAGAAGCCTTTCCAGTGCACCGATCGCCGCGTTCCAATCTTCGCTTGAAATGTAAATGCGGGCTTCGGCAAAGATCGCCTGGGCCTCACCTACTTTGCCGCGAAACCGCTCGGCGGCGACAGCCGCTTGCCTCAGAGCATCGCTCGTCTCACCGAGGTCGCGGGAGATATCGACTATGTTCAGATATGCACGGTCGACGCGCTCGTCGTCTGGGTACCGGTCGATGTAGATGCGGTATCGAGTAACGGCTTCGCGATACTTTCCGATACGTGAATACGCCGAGCCGGTTTGCAGCAGCACGTCTTTGGCAAGTTCTATGTTGGGATACTGCTCCCAGGCGCGTTCGAACCAGATCAGGGCATCTGAGAAATTGCTTTCCTGTGCGAATCCGCGGCCGATCTGAAAAACTGAATCGGGCATGAGCGACTCGTCCAGGTTGCCGTCAACGATCGCTGTGTAATGCCCGCGTGCCGCGGCGAAGTCGCGATTGAATTGATAGATCGCGGCCCGCCGAAAGTGTTCATCTGCGGAAATATCGCCTCCGATACGGTCGAGCCCTCGTGCCGCCTCAAGGGCGGCGTCATCGGGCTGATCGGGCGAGGGCATTGTGGCGATGAGATCGTTATAGCGGCCGCGGGCAGCCTCAATTTCTCCGGTCCTTTCGTGGGCCTTTGCAAGGAGCACGAGGTCATCTCTAGGAGCCGACTGCGGTTCGGCGGCCGTCTTAGACAGTGGGCGGGAAGTCATCGCAGAAATGGCGAGCTCGTAATTGCCCGATTCATAATGGCTTCGCGCCGATCGGCGGGCAGACGCCTCCGCCACAAGACTTTCGGGATAAAAGAAAAGGAGCTCGCTAAGATAGATACGTTCAAGAAAAAGGTCGCCGGTGGAGCGAGCGATCTTGGCCAAATGGGAGAGTGCGTATTCCCCAAGCGGCGAGCCGCGGCGAACTACCAGTTCGAATCGCCGCATGGCATCAGCCGAATCGCCCGAGCGCTCGGCAATACGAGCTGTGAGGTAATCGTAATTATTCGCTAGAAAGATCTCGTTTGCGTCGGCCTCAAGGCTGCGAAGCTCGCGAAATGCCGCGGCGGTCTCACCATTCGCCACGGCAGTTTGAATGCGGGCGTGCACATCCTGGGCAAATGCTCCTACCGCCGCGAAAGCGAGCACGGCGGCAATCAAAATGAGTCGGACGGGCAGGCACATATCTCGATTCTACCGCCCGTCAATACATAAAAAAAGCGAGAGATTCATTAGAATCGCTCGCCAACGCTTTTAGCGGAATAGGGTGACAGAGGCTAAAAGGATGAGGCTGCAGCCCGAATATTTGCCGCGGCAATGGGGCTTTCGCCCTCGCGTCCAAACTCGAAGCCCTTGAATCCGGGGTTAGCGGATGGATAGATGTACCAGATACCGTTCTCGTAAACAGCTGCATCGATGATGCCGTCGCCGTCGTAGTCCGCGGGAACCGGTGTTGAGTCTTTAGTGCCGAAGATCATTTTCTCGATCTCACCCGATGCTGAGTCGCGGAACTGCCACTCGCCGCCGTTAAAGACCGCGATATCAGCGCGGCCGTCGCCGGTGTAATCGGCGGGAACGAGAATGTCGGTAGCGGCCGAGCCAAGTTCGACACGCAGTTCGCGGCCGCTCCTGCTTTCGAGGATCAACCATGCATTCTCAGC
>DATHVL010000261.1:0-2638 GCA_035461325.1 Pyrinomonadaceae bacterium | reverse complement strand
GGATCGGCCCCTCTATAAAACGGGTCACAGCAAGCATTTTTCGCCGACGCCCCTCTGCGTGACAGAGCCAACCGACCAGATCATCCTCTCCATCGAAACCGCCGTTGCCGGGGGCAGCCTCGCGCTTTATCGCAACGGCGGGGCTCTCGCCGAAATGTCCGGCGACGCACAGATCTCCCGAGCCGCCGACCTGCTGCCGAATATAGACAAGCTATTGCAGTCAAATAACCTTGAGCTTCGTGACATCGGTTCGATAGCCGTATCGCTCGGTCCCGGCAGCTACACCGGAATTCGCATCGGCATCGCGACCGCTTTGGGTCTTGCTCGTTCCGTCGATCTAATTATTAAAGGCGTATCTCACCTCAAAGCGATCGCCGCAGACGCGTCAACAGACGGACGCGTTATCGCCGCCGTCCCCATTGGCAGGGAAGACATCGCATGGCAGGTTTTCGATAACGGCTCCCCCGTCACCGAGCCCCGCGTCGGCTCGTTTGACGATCTCATAGCCGCATTAAGCGACCTCCACGGCCCGGCAACATTTCACCATTACGGACTTAGTGATCGGCTCAATGCCATCGGCAATGCGCTAAACGTAACCACTCCGGATCTCTCGCTCGCGGCCTTAATAGCGTCTGCTGCCGCCCGCGGCCACGCCGAGCCCCATCTCGCGCCGATATATTTGATTAATCCCGCCCGCAGCCGTAACCTTTTCTGAAATGTCCGAGTTCGTTGTGCGGAAAATGATCCCCGAAGATATCCCGAGTGTGATCGAGATAGCCGATGCGACGGGCCTCTGCCCATGGAGCGAAGCGGGTTTTCACGCCCACCTCGCCGACCCGGCCTGCCTTGGATTAACCATGGTCGGGGGCGACAATCTCCCCGCCGGTTTTCTTGTCGCCCGCAGGGTGCCGGGCCGTGAGAACCGGCCGGATGCCGAGCTCTTAAACATCGCTGTGATCAAAGAGGTTCAGGGCCAAGGTTTGGCCACGCTATTAATGAAGCCTTTCCTCGACTGGTGCCAAACTGCGCAGGTTGAGCGTATCTGGCTCGAGGTTCGAGGCTCAAACCACTCCGCGATCAAGTTTTACAGCAAGAACGGCTTCTTCAAACGGGCGATACTAGCCAACAATTATGTGGATCCTGTGGAGCCCGGACTGCTAATGGTGCGTTATTCGAAGGATTATTGGGACAAAAAGGCAAATGCTTGAAAAAGAGCCCAAATTAAATTAAACTTAAATCACGCCCGAACTAACCGAATAAGCGGCCCGTCGGGCGCGGTAAACTGAATAAGTGAGGGAAAATACGCTATGGACATGTCAAAACCTGATGCGGTGAGGGACGAGCTTCTGAAAAGCGATCCGACGTTCCGAGATCTGGTTCACCAGCATCAAAACTACGAAGAAAGGCTAAACGAGCTTTCAGCACTCACCTACCCCAACGAAGACGAACAGGTCGAAGAATCCACACTTAAAAAGAAGAAATTATTGGTCAAAGACGAGATCTACGAGAAAATGCACAATTACTCGGTATCTCACTAAGCAGCAGGAGAAACAAGTTTTGAAGCGGCGCCGTTATGGTGCCGCTTTTCATTTTGCCGTTGAACAGCCCGTATTGCTGAAGGCAGCGACGGCCCCGGGCATCGAAATTATCACGCTGCCGCCCAGTGAAAATGCCGGGGCGTTGATCACGTAATTTCCTTCGCCCAGCTCGATGCGATTGACCGCGTTTCCTTTAATGTCCGTGACAAGGGCGTGAGGCTCGCCCACCGCCGCACTTATCACGTATCGTCCCGTGCTGATCGGCCGATGGATGATACGCCCGGCCGTACGTTTTCGCCACTCGACGCGTCCGCTGCCGCTATTTACGGAATACAGAAAATTGTCGAAAGATGCCGCGGTGACCGTTCCACCCTCGACGCTCACAATATGGCTGATCGATCCGCCCGTCTTTAGGCTCCACGACTTACCTGCGTTAGCCAGCCGATGCAAATTGCCCGCTGCATCGCCCGCTATTATCGCATCGGGGCCTACGACGGCAACCGATGTCGGCTTCGACTCCAGCCTTTCATCCAGGACGATAGCGCCGTCGACGGAGTCAAGCATCACGATACGCCCCAATTCGAGTGCGGCGGCTATGCGTCCATGAGCGAGATCCGGAGGTGCGGCCAATTGGGTACCGAGGCCGGCCGTCCAACGAGTTTCGTTCAGATCGTGAGAGAGTTTCGTGGCCTGCCCACTGGCCGCAATTATGACGATCCCTGCTTCGGCAGATCCCAGCCAGATCTTATCAGATGCCGCAATGCTCGCAGTTTTTCGTACGATCCCGCTCTTTGCATCCAGCATTCTAAGGATCGAGGCGTCGGAATCCCCGACGGGTGTTGTTGCCAAATATAAATGATCGCCGTCGATCAAGAGGTTTGAAACGACGGCACCACCGAGTTCCATCGACCATTCCGCCTCGCCGGTCTCGGAGTTGACCGCCCGGACCACGCCTCCCGCTTCGGCCAGGAATACGGTTCCGTTGTCCGTCACGGGCGCGGCCGCCAGGCTCGCGGACTGTTCGATCTCCCAGCATTTTACAAAGGGCTGCTCAGGCTTACCGGCAGTTTTCTGTCCATAGCCCATAACAAAAGTAAGGC
>DATHVL010000260.1:0-3719 GCA_035461325.1 Pyrinomonadaceae bacterium | reverse complement strand
GACAGACTCGACCAATTCGACGCCCAAAGTTACTGCAAATTCTGCGTTGCGGGTATCACGTCATCCACTTATCAACTCACGCCGGCAGGGCCGCAGCAGCTAAGCATTACGTTCAAAGAATCTCCGCAGGTTAACGTGATGAACTACCCAACGGAAATCCGCATTCGGGAGTGATGTAGCTCATGGAAAACCCCACCATCGATCTCATCCTCCCCGCCGCCGAATCGCTACTCCCGGGCGATTTCGTCGTCCATCGAGCATTGCCGCGGCGCGAGCTTCGAAGGCTCGGGGGCTTTGTTTTCCTCGACCATTTCGATCAGCCGGATATCACGCCCGAACTCTTCGACGTGCCGCCGCATCCGCACGTCGGGCTCCAGACTGTTACATATCTATTCGACGGTGAGATACTCCACACCGACTCGCTCGATTACCAGCAGCCGATCGTCCCCGGCGACGTCAACTGGATGACCGCCGGCCGCGGCATCACCCACAGCGAACAGGTCACACGCCTGCTACCTCGCATCCACGGCATCCAAAGCTGGGTCGGCCTGCCGCACAAAGATCGCAAAATCGAGCCCGATTTCAGTAATTTCGCGGGCTCAGATCTGCCGGTCATCAACGGTGACGGCTACAGCATGAAGGTCATCGCCGGCGAATGCCTCGGCGGCACCTCGCCCATTCCAACCTTTCAACAGCTTATTTACCTTGATATCCAGATGAAGGCGGGCGCCGTCGTCGATCTGCCCGTTGATCCCGAACACGAACTCGGCGTCTATATTTGCGAAGGGGAGGTGGCGGTCAGCGGCACTCACATCCGGCTCCACGACCTCGCAAAACTCACCGCGGGCGACAGCGTCACGATCAAATGCATCGACGACGCACGCCTGATCCTGCTCGGCGGCGAACCGCTCCCCGAACCGACCGTTATCTACTGGAATTTCATCACCGACACCATCGGCGAGGCCAAACAGGCCTCGCTCGATTGGGAAGCGGGTAAGTTCCCGCCCGTCAGGAAATACAAAAAGATCTCCGCCGCGGGCGACGAGCAATTAGAAGAAAAGATGAAGCTCTTATGAGAAGGGCTTCGATCAAGATGTCGGGGCCGAGGACTGTTCAATAGTATTCCCATCCCCATTGTCCGTCACCGTCGGCCGCCTCGCGTAGATAAATTTTGAGTAACTCACCACGTTCTCGTCGCCATTGACCAATATCACCGACGCCGCCGCGACCGTCACCTCATTCCCTTTACCGTTGACCATTAACTGTTGACAGGCTCCCGTTATATTTATCTTCTGCCCATCCGTATTGATCGCGACGCGGTCATAACTCTTGCAATCCACGGTTATCTTCGCCGCCGGTTTGTCGATCGAGATCGCCCGCCCTTCCAGCGATGTGTCGATCTGCACAACATCTGCCGGGTCGATCGGCTCTTCTTCAATAGTAGCGACGGGAGAAGGTGTCGGGGTCGGTTGATACGGTTCAACGCTCTTTCTGGAGATCCCGCTCTGGACGTCGCAAGCTGCGAGTAGCAGGAAGCACGATAAACTGATAAATAGATTTCTCATTTGTTGCCCAATTTATCACAGCCCTCTCGCAACGCAAAAAAAGCGGACAGTCGCCTGCCCGCTTTTTCAATAATCTAAACTGTCCGGGTCTAATTACCGGATCTATTCCGTGCGTCCCTCATCGACATCTTCGCATTCGATTCGGCAGTCTTAGCCTGCTCTTTTGTCATACCGAGGTTCTGCAGTGTTCGGCCCAAACTGTCGCCGTTTTCATAGCCCAGGAGTATCGCCTCAGCCGTTATATTCGGAAAACGTCCGCCCAGGCTGTCTGCAACTACGTAGGCGGAAACGAAATTCCCAAATCTGAGATCAGGATTGGTCATCAATGCAGTTTGATAAAGAGCCCGCATTTCTTCAGGCGTGCTTCCAAACCGCTTGGCCAAACCGCGATAACGGTTTATTTCGTTGTCGTTAATGCTGTCAGCATTGTGGCGGGCCCTGTGCGCACGGTCGATCCCAGTATCGGAGCGCCCGCCTGAGTTGTCAGAGGCTCGGCCCAAGCCGATGGTCGATCGCCCTTCAGAACGGCCTGCAGCAGTCCCCAGGCCCCGATCCACTCCCGGCATACCTGCCGGAGGACCGCCGCCCTGGTTTCCTGCGCCAGCCGGAGGCCCCGCACCTGCCGGTCGGCCTCCGCCGCGGCCTTGAGCGTCAATAGTACTCGCGGCTCCCAGTATCATGGTAAGGCCGATCGCTATCGCAGTGGACAAGATCATGTTTTTCATATTTACTACCTCCGAAAAGCTTCAGATCGTTATTGCATCGAGGGTGGGCACACAGTGGATAATATCCTATTTAGATGTGCCGCGGCGATAAGAGTTGCAGAAATATGTTAAGTTATCGCTTGTATCTCGGCCTTATACTTTCACTAATGATTTACCGAAACCGCGTCGTTTTAGTAATTGTTTCTGCGATCGTCGCTCTTTCCGCCTGCGCCGCCGCCCAGCAGCGTACTCCGGCCCAAGATCAGTCCATACTCCTGATCTCCATCGACGGCTTCCGTGACGATTATTTCGAGCTCTATAAACCGCCTACGATCAATCGCCTTGCCTCCGAAGGGACACGCGCCAAATGGATGCTACCGGCCTACCCGACAAAGACATTCCCGAACCATTACACCATCGTCACCGGCCTTTATCCCGATAATCACGGCATGATCGAGAACAATATGTGGGACCCTGAGACCAACGCGGTGTTCGGCTTGAATCGCCGTGAAGAGGTCGAAAATCCGCGATGGTGGGGCGGCGAGCCGATCTGGAACACAGCGCAAAAGCAGGGCCTCATCGCCGGAGCCTTTTTCTGGCCAGGGACCGAAACTGCCATCGGCGGGATGCAGCCAAAGTTCTGGAGACCTTATCAGGATGACACTCCGCATAACGAAAGGGTCGACACCGTCCTCGGTTGGTTCGATCTGCCGTCCGCGGAGCGCCCGCGGATGATGACCCTCTACTTCTCCGATGTCGACGGCGCAGGGCACCGTAACGGGCCGGACGCACCGCAAACCCGGGAGGCCGTAATGCGCGTTGATCGTTCGATTAATCGTCTGATGGACGGCATAGCCGAACGCGGATTGCTCAACAGCGTCAATGTCATCCTCACCTCCGACCACGGCATGGCCCCTTACAAGATGCGCGACGCCATAATTCTCGACGAACTCTTCGACCAGCGAGACGCTCACCGTGTTTTTTGGGTAAGCGAGTTTACCCAGATCTTCCCGAGGCCGGGCCGCGAAAAAGCGATTCTAAATGCCCTGAAAAAGAACCTCCCCAAGAGCGCCAGTGTTTATGGACGGGGGCGGTTTCCGGCTCGTTTCAAGTTCGGCGATAACGACCGCGTCGCCCCAATAGTAGTTGTCCCCAACGAAGGCACCATCCTGACAACACGCCAGCGCTACAATGCCGCCGAAAAGGACGGCAATCTCGATCAGATCCGCGGCGGGCATGGTTACGACAATGAGCTCGTTTCTATGAGAGCGATGTTTATTGGGTACGGGCCGGCTTTCAAGAATGGCTTCGTCGCTGAGCCTTTTGAGGCCGTCGACGTTTACGAGTTGATGTGCAGGATCCTTGGAATAAAGCCGGCCAAGAACGACGGCAAGTTCGAGCGGATCAGCGCGGTGCTGGCTTCCCCGCCGTCCGCACCGTGACCACCGCG
>DATHVL010000259.1:0-1700 GCA_035461325.1 Pyrinomonadaceae bacterium | reverse complement strand
GTAATGGTCGGCCTCCCTACAGAGACTGATGAGGACCTCGACGAGATCTTTGTTCTCGTCGAGCGCATCAAGGACCGCATGCTCGAGGCCGGCAAGCGTTTCGGCCGGGCCGGCAAGATCATCCCGAGCCTTAACGGTTTCGTCCCCAAGCCGAACACCCCGCTTCAGTGGGGTGCGATCTGTAATGAAAAAGAACTTAAACGGCGGATCAAATATGTCTGCAAAGGGCTTTCCAAGATCCCTAATGTTGACGTTCGCTTTATGTCCGCCCGTATCGCACACGAACAGGCATTGTTCTCATCCGGCGATAGGACAGTGGCAAAGATCATCCATAGGGCAGCAGAGCTAAAGGGCGAAATTAGCCAAGCGATTCGCGAGTCGGGTATCGACCCTGCCTTTCACACCTCCCGCGATCGCTCGTATGATGAATTCCTTCCCTGGTCGATAGTCGATTCCGGGCTCTCATTCGAGTTCCTCAAGACGGAAAACGAAAAAGCGCACGAGGCACTTTCAAGCCTGCCATGTCCGGCAGTCGAAAAATGCACTACGTGCGGCGTTTGTCCCACAACCTGGCTGGCTGATGCCCCGCCGGCCCTCGTTCAAATTCAGCCTGCCCGCGTTCGCGAATCGCTCGCGGCGGCTAGCGCCTGATCACTTAGAATCTTCTACCAAATATCCTGTCGGGACCGCCGTATGGTCGAACTCATACGGATAGCGGTACAGGCCGAAGGGAAGCATTTCGATGTCTTTCTTGTAGTAAACGTACGCCCTGATCGTCGAGCCGGTCGGCTTGATCTCCATATAAGCATCGGCGGGAACGTTATTATCCGCCGCCGCTTTTTCGATCGACCGTTTCACAACATCGATCGGGCTGACCCGCGAAGGAGCTGCCAGCCCCCTGACGACTGCCGTATCCATCTCCTGCCGAAAATTCGCACCCTCATACGCAACGGGGATGTAGTTATATCCGGCGTTGGCGAACAGTACGAGGGCAAGCATTATTATCAGAAACTTGACACCGGCACCGCCGTGCTCGGGGCCAAACTCGGTCACAGTTTTCATTGCTTTTGATCTCCTTTTGGATCTTAGTCAGGAGTGTTTGTTCTTTAGGTAGTCTTTGATGGCTTGAACGACCATCCCCTCCGGGATCTGGGTCTGTGGAAGGATCACCGGCTTTCCGATGCCTTCAAGGAGGATCCACTGGATCGAATCGCCGAGTTTTTTCTTGTCCCCCGCAAGGGCTTTAATGATCTCACCCGGCTCGATGCCCCCGACCACGGGCAACGGGCCCACGCGTCGAATAACATCGTTCAACAAGTTTACTTCATTTTGACCAAGAAGTTCAAGTCTTTTTGACAGGTCTGTCGCAAATTGCACGCCATGGCCTACGGCCTCACCGTGACGGAACCGCCGATAATTCGTCGCATGCTCCAGTGCGTGCCCAAAAGTGTGCCCGAAATTCAGAATTTTACGACTATTGCTGTGCAAAGCCTCGGTGCTCTCCCGCTCGTCCGCTTTTACGATCCGTGCCTTGAACGCGATCTGCGCCGCGATAAATTTCTCGATCGCTTCGGCGTGCCTTACCTGAATAAACGCCTCAGGCCCGCCTTCCAAAGCGCTCTCGGTCTCCCGCAGCAGCTTCGGCCCGGAGACGGCCGCCTGCTTAACCGCTTCGCAAAGGCCGGCAATGATCTCCCGCC
>DATHVL010000258.1:0-4897 GCA_035461325.1 Pyrinomonadaceae bacterium | reverse complement strand
GGCAGGAGATGCGGACATACGTTTGCGGCCAATGCCACGTGGAGTATTACTTCAAGGGCCCGGAGAAGGAACTGACCTTCCCGTGGCACAACGGACTTAAAGTAGAGAACATGCTCGAATATTACAAGACGGTCGAGCATAACGACTGGGTACACGCACGAACCGGTGCCGGAGTGCTGAAGGCGCAGCATCCGGAATTTGAGATGTATAACCAAGGAATACACGCGAGGGCCGGCGTGGCGTGTGCCGATTGCCATATGCCGTATGAGCGGCAGGGTGCGATGAAGATCTCGAGCCACCACGTGCGAAGCCCACTTTTGAGCATAAACACGTCATGCCAAACGTGTCATAAGGGTTCGGAGGACGAGCTGAAGTTTCGCGTTGAGACGATACAGGAGCGTACCTATAAACTGCGGGATATCGCGATGGACGCGCTGGTGCAGCTGATAGAGGACATTACGGCGGCTCGTGCCGCCGGGGCGACAGACGATCAGCTAGCCGTTGCTCGCGAAAACCAGAGAAACGCCGGATTCTTCCTGGATTTTGTGGAAGCGGAGAATTCGATGGGGTTCCATGCTCCGGAAGAGGCGGCACGGATCCTGGCCGAGTCGATAAACTACTCACGGTTGGGACAGGTGGCGATACGCGACGCGAGAGCAGGCACGGCGGCCGCACCTGTAAGAGCGTCACGTTAAACGAGCGCTATTAGAACTTCGTAGGGGGGCCCTGCTGGACCACATGGGTAAGTTCATGCATCAGCAACTGGTTACCCTGCGGTGAAAAAGGATCGTACGCAGCAGGGGCGAAGAAAATATCGTTGCCCTGCGAAAAGCTCTGAGCCCCCAACATTGTCGGCGCATGGCTCTGGTGTACCTTGATCTGCGACAGATCGGTGCCGAACGACGACTCGAGTTGATGACGAAGCGGGGTGGGCAGAGAATTCCCCTGTGAATTAGCGGCCTGGGCAGCGGCCGGCTTGAGATGGTCATTAGCCGGATTTTCCATAATTGTGTCTTGCGAACGAAATAGGGTTCTGTACTATTGCACATCTTTCAAGTGGGCGTCAATAATTTTTTGTGCTATCGCATTTTAGAACAAGATCGCGACGGCTAGAGCGGATCGACACGGGAGACTATACGGCGGATGAGTACCGCCGTTTTTTACGCGAGATCGCCTTTATCAATCGGCATTTCGGGGATAAGCGGGCATTGGAGCGATCCCTTTTCCGCGAGATAGAGGCGAGGGGATTGAGAGAGTTCTCATTGCTCGACGTAGGATCGGGGTCGGGCGAACTGCTAAGGACGACGGCTGATTGGGCAACAGCGACGGGACGAAGAGCGAGGCTCGCAGGCATTGACCTCAGCCCGATCGCGGCTGAGACGGCCCGGCGGGATGAATTGGGGATCGAACATCTTCTAGGAGATGCACGGGCACTGCCGTTCGAGGACGGCGCGTTCGATTTTCTAATTGCTTCGCTTTTTTTTCATCACCTGACGAATGATGTTGCGGCCGAAGTGCTGAGCGAGATGCGACGGGTTGCGAAGTTGGGCGTAGTGGTGATCGATCTAAATCGGCATCCCGCGGCGTGGGTATTGTATCGGCTTATGTGTGCGGCGTTTTCGATCTCACCGCTCGTGCGGGAGGACGGATCGCTGTCGATAATGCGTGCCTTTACACCCGGTGAGCTTTCGGAGATCGCGGAAGCGGCGGGTGCACAAGACGTGACCGAGACGCGTTCGCTTCCGTTTCGCATCGTGCTTAGGACGGAAGCAGCCGGCTAAGCCTCAATTGCTTCTATAGGAGCATTTTTTATTTCGGGCCGCCTTCGTAAATGTCTCTCTTTGCAAAGCCGGAACGTTTTACTTTTCTGAGAAAGGTTCGGAGATCGCTGTCCACCTTGGTCACCAGACGCCGCAGCTTCTGTTCGGGCCGTGCCATAAAATAGGTTACGTGTGTGGTCTCGTAGCCGTTCGGCGAGTGAGGCGAAAAGTAATAGTTAGAGACGCAGCGCCGGATGCCGTCCGTTCTTACCTCATTGACCGAGTGCCAAGACTTGTCGTTGGTCGACATGAGTACGAGCCGGTTGAACAGGCTGGGGATCTCGACCGGCCTTGTTACTTCTGTATCCCACAGTTCGAGATTGCCGCCGTTCTCAGCGGCCCAATCCGGCGTCACATAGTAGAGCAGGTTAAGAACGCGATAGTTCCTCTGCTCACCATCGTGCGAATTGTCGAGATGGGGATTGAGAAAATGCCCTCGTTCCATCGCGCTTATCCCGCCGGCGTAAAGATGCGGATCCCCGACCGCATCCTTGATGCCCGTAAGCTCGGCGACCATATTGATCACCCGTTCATCCTGAAATGCAAAGGTGATGTCAGAGATGATGGGATCGTATTTATCGAGAGCCTTGGAAGTAAATTTTTTCTCGCGAAAGCTGTCGAGCAGCCTCATTCCACCGGTAGCAGGAAATGCTTCTGCGATCTGTTTCGCAAGGTCTTCGGGCAGGAGGCCATCAATGGCGCTGAACTTTGTGGAAACACCTTTTTCGGTTTGGAAATCCGCCTTTATTGCCTTGGCGTCGCGAGCGAGGCGGTCGATCATCAAATTTACAAGTTGCTCTCGCATAGTTCTAAAACTAATTCTAACTTCGATAGAAAACAATGCAAGGAAAGGAGTGACTCACCGATCGGCAACTGGCGGTTCGTAGGCTAGGCTTCAAAAACACCGATCTTCGCCAGCTCTGCCAAGCTCTCATCGAGCCATTCGGGCAGTCCGGCTAGGAGCTCTTTCTTGCCCTCGATCTCATGTGACGACCGGATAAATTTACCGATCTCATCAAAGAGGGTGTTCCGCGTCCGCGTGCCGTCGAGTAATTCCAGCAGGCGGCGAGAGACCTCATCCTCGATCTTCATATCGATGCCAAGGCCGGTTACGATGTGTTCGGCGGACCGCATTTGCATGCGTGCGAGCGGGTTGAGCCGCGGCATCTCGCCTGCTGCTGCTGCACGGTCAGCTTGGAACGTGTGCAGCTCGACCATGCGAGAGGCCATCGCGATCTGGAGGAATACGACGCGGGCGATCTCTTCCTCTTTAGCAGCGTCGGCGAGCTCGTGAACGGACGCGGCTAGCATCCGTTTACCCTCCTCAACCAATTCAGGAAAGGGCACCGAACGGGGCCAGACGCTGCCAAGGTATACCAGCATCGCCTTGACGAGCGGCCGGTCGATCTCAATGCCGACGCCTCCCGTGCCGACGAATTTTTCGACCCGATCGGACGCGATCTCGGGCCCCTCGCGCTTTGGGCGGAGCGATGAAGAGAGGCGGAGTTCGTTGAGAACCTCAGGGCCGGGCGTGCGGTTAAGCGAGACTTCCGCACGGCAAAAAAGCGTCTGACGGAAGCTGCGGCCGCGGAGGAGATCGAGGTACTGTTCACGTTCAAGGACATCGTCGAGCGAGGAGATGAACTCACGAGCCTTTGCCGGCAGGTCGCTCGCGCCCATGGCGTGCAGTTCGGCTTCGGCGAGGAATTGGAGTCCGTTGGCGGAAAGCATCTCAACGAACTCGTGAAAGTAGAAAGGCGTATTCAGCTCCGAAAGATCATCGTGAAAGATATCAGAGGCTGTATGTGAACGATGGCGGTTTAGTTCGTCGACTAGCGATCGGTTGAAACTGGATTTATCCGTGGTGTTCTCAGTTAAAAATTTTAAGAATGAGAGGCTGCGGGAGACCTTTGCCTCGGGCTCGGCGATGCCTCGTGAGGAGAACCGCATTGCACCCTGTGCCCCTCGCCGTAAGTAAGCTCCGGGGTAAACGACATAGCTGATATAGCCGACGCCGTTCGGGTTGAGCAGTTCGGCATAAAGAGCGAGGACGCGTTTGCGGACAAACTCGGGCACCCACGAGAAAAGGCCGTGGGCGGTGATGTAGTCAAAAGTGCCGAAATCCCCGACGCTCATCTCGGTTACATCCATCTGTCGGAACTCAACATTTTCGAGGCCGAGCTCCGCGGCCGAGGCTTTGGCATCGTCGATATGTACGCGTGAAAGATCCACTCCAACAAACCCGGCGTCGGGCATTAGATAGGCCTGGGCGATGAGATTGCTGCCGTTGCCGCAGCCGAGCTCGAGGACCCGTGAGTTATTCGGCGGAGGCGGATCCATACCGAAAATCACGGCGTTCGCCGCCAAGCGGTCCGGAAACGTCTGGACAAAGAACTTGCTGGGGTAGGGGAGGGTGTCGTATGAGAACTGTTCTGGTTTCATTCTGATTCAGAGTGGAAAGTCGTCCGATACGCCTACCAACGTCACATCTTTATCCGCCTCGAATATCTCTTTTAGATCGTCGCAGAGTTTGTCTGCGAGCGGCTGAGTGTCGATAAATCGGAAGTTGCTCCAGCTCCATTTGCGGGGACCGGTGGCGCCGTCGGTGCAGACGTATTCGGTGGGCTCGGACGATTCGCGTGCGGCGTAGATGCAAACTCCGAAGGTGAACGGAGCGTTCGCTATCTCAACCCACCAGCCCCAGTCCTCCGCGACGACAAAGGGCGTATTGTAGCCGCGCTCGCTCAATTTCGTCTGCAGATACTGTGCAAGCGCTTTGCCGTACATCCCGTGGTTCACAATCTCCTCTTCCTCGCCGGGGAGGATGGGAAACTTTTCTGAGCGGATATGTATGAACTTGCTCATTAACGAGGCCTGGTCACTCCATTTTTCCCAGGCGTAATCGCAGCGCTTTGAGCTTTATGAACCCTTCTGCGTCATGTTGATCGTAGGCTCCGGCATCGTCTTCGAATGTGGCGATGCGTTCGCGGTAGAGCGACAGGGGCGAGCGGCGGCCCGTGACGATAACGTTGCCTTTGTAGAGCTTGAGGCGAACGTCGCCGGTCACGTTTACCTGG
>DATHVL010000257.1:0-8060 GCA_035461325.1 Pyrinomonadaceae bacterium | reverse complement strand
GCACCTCATCGAACCTGTAGTAGCCGAAGGGGTTCGGCCGGGCGGTTCTTATCTCGCCCGTCACGAGATTCTGTATCATTATCGTTATGCGCTGCATGCCGCTGCCGCTTAGCGTTATTCTCCCCGACAGCGACGGGTTAGCCGCGGTCGGGGCGAACTGCACTTCGGCCCAGAAACCGCCGACGACAACGAATTGACCCCCCGAACTCTGCGTCCCCGCAAGTCCCTGGCCTGCTGTTCCAGCCAGGTCAAATGTTCCACCGGCCGCGTTCTGCGACCCGCCGCCCGCAATGACCGACTTTGTTATGGAGTATGGGCCTCCCGATTGCGCACCGGCCGAGATCCCCAAAAATAAAAGTATCGTTAAAGCCGTTTTCATCTCGATTCCTCCTTACAGATCGCCGCGTCAGAGTTTTGCGCGCAGACTATCTGTTTCAAGCTTTCGATCGCGGCATTCTGTTTTTCGATCATCTGCCTTTGCTGCTCAATTGTGGTTTCCATTCGCTCGATCTGTTCCTGCTGTTCTTTGACCGCGTTAACAAGAACGACGCCGATGCGGTCATATTTGACGCCTTCGACGCTTCCGTCCTTGTCGTATGTGACAAGAAGCGGTTCGATCGCCTCGACGTCCTCTGCTCCAAGGCCGAGATCGCTCATACCCCCGTCGATCCAATTAAAAGTGATCGGTTGTAAGCGCTTTACCACCTCAAGGCCCGATGAAAATCTCGCAAGATTACTCTTATATTTAAGTGACGAAGAGCAACTCGATATTATATTGGAGCCATTCCGGCAAAGAGATGTAAGCCCTGCGGAACCCAGGGTTTGGAGAGATACGCTTCCGCTAAAGACGGAGATCGCTCCGTTGGCCAGCAGATTTCCGCTTATGCTGGCGGCCCCGGTAAGGTTCAGACCTCCGGGGATCCGAACAGTATCCTGACCCAAAGGGCGGCCCAGATAGATCGAATTGCTAAGTTCGGCCCGCGAGCCCGCTCCGATCGAGGTCGCGTATGTCAGATCTGGCTCGCCAAAGCGCGTTCCAGCCCCCAGCGACGTGTTGTAGCTGCCTGTTGCATTAATGTTTCCGTTGTCGTAACCGACAAAGGTATTTCGATTTCCCGAGACATTGTCGCCGCCGGAACTAGTGCCAAGGAAAACATTGAAATCGCCCGTTGAGCTCAATTGCCCTGAATTGAGCCCCATGAACACATTCCCATCTCCCTCGGTGTTATTGCCTCCGGAAGCTCCACCAACAAAAGAGTTGTTTGCGCCCGTGGTCGTCGAATCGCCGGCACTGCTGCCCACGAATGTGTTGGTGCCGCCTTCGGCCACACGGCCGGCGCGATAGCCCACGAAGGTATTGTGATCAGAGGTTGCCATAAAGCGGCCGGCCTCAGCGCCGAATATAGAATTGAATGAGGTCGCAACACTCGAACTGCCTGCCGCCGCCCCAAAGTATGAATTTGAGCTGCCTGTCGTCTCTTGCCATCCGGCGGTATACCCGAAAAAACTGTTACGGGTTCCCGTAGTGACGTTCGCCGCTGCATTCTCGCCGACCGCTGTTATATAGATCCCTCCGTCGAGATCTGTACCGGTATCGCGGCCGACGAAGGTACTTCCGTTCGTGGGGGCATAGAGGATCCGGGTAGCTGCGGAGAAATAACCTGATAACGAGGACACACTGTCCGCCCTCAATACTCCTCCGATACGGCCGTCGCCTGAGATGTGGAAATCACTGGCTGCCTGCTGAACCGTACTGTTCTGAATATAATTCGCGCTGCCGGCAGTTGGTGCACGGGCGTCGGTCATTCGCGAGTCGTTCGTTAGCACGTACTGACCGGCCGCCACCCCGCCGAGCTGTGCGGCATCCGTCGCCAATGATGCGCTCTCCGCATTCTGGCTGCGGATCGCATATGGAGCTGAGGTTATCTTCTGGGTAGGTGAAAGCAGTGTGTAAGAGGCCACTCCTGCCGCACGTACCGACATACCGATCGAATGTTCTCCGCCGGTGAACGACCCCGCGACGTGGCTGAAATCGAGTTTCGCAGTGAAGACCCCGTTCACAACGTTCACGCTCATTACTTCGACTGACGTTCCCACCGGCACTTCAACTCCGGAATCCAGTGCGTAAAGCTGGAACTGCATGTCATAGGACCCATTCGCCGGCACGGCTCCATTGTTCAACTTCCCTTGGTAGGTGATCTCGTTCGTTTGGGCAACTGCTGAGATAGCAGTTAAAAGTAGAATTACAATTGATTTAAATGTCTTTCGCTTCATGTATTTTTTTTCTCCTCTGAAAGTAGGGAAGGAAATCTTGTTGGACCTTCGTGTGCGCCCTTAACGAAGGCGATCATTCATTCATGTCTTCGACTTTCTCTGCTAACCCGGCCCGCATCAGATGACCGCGTTCGAACTCGGCCACCGCAGTTTGCGCATCACCCGGCTCGGACATGTCCGCAACGACGACCGTCGCCGGGCGGTGGTGGTGCGTGCGGGTTATCTCATGCGTTTCGATCGTGATCTCGATCTTTCTGCTTTTGGACATAGAATTCTTATTTACCCGCGGCACCGCTTTTTGCTAAAATTTCCACACGCCGCAGTCGGTCTCCGTTCCCTGCTACGGGCTAATTCTCACTTGACGGCGTCGCGATGTCCTTAATTTTCGTGCTAATAATTGCTGTTTTTTCCTAATCGTGCGTTGTACGCCGTGTTTAGGGCGTCTTGAGGTGCTGCCCGATGGAAGGCCGAACTAATAACTCCGTTTATTTCGACCGATTCGAGATCGATCTTTCCCGGCGCCGCTTGCTTCGCGACGGCGAAAGCGTCGCGCTCAAGTCAAAAGCGTTCGACGTGTTGGTTGCGCTCGCCCAACATCGCGGAGAATTGCTAACGAAAGACCGTCTTTTCGGATTGGTTTGGGATGACCAGATCGTCGAAGAAAATAATCTGACCGTTCACATCGCTGCTCTCCGCAAGGCGCTCGGAGAAAAGCGCGGAGAACACCGATTCATTGTCACGGTTCCGGGCAAAGGCTATCGATTTGTCGGCGAAGCTAAACCGGCTGACGATCTTGAGACCACGGTCGAGACCCACAGCATCCAGCGGATCACGATTCAGGAAGAGATCGAAGATTCGCTCGAACCCGCGGTAGACATTACTCAGCGGCACGCACGTGCGATCGCGCACCGGCAAGAGCAAAGTCCATGGTCGCGGCCGCTATTAGCGATAGGCATCGGAGCGGTCCTGCTGTTTTTAGTCGGTGCCGCCATGTTTTTGCCCGGCCTTACAGCACAAGATCGGGTCGCTGAATTCGGCTTTGAAAAGGGGCGGTTCAAGCGGCTCACCGACAACGGCATCGTCAGCCTGGCCGCCCTGTCACCCGATGGAAAAAGATTCGCTTATGTGACAAGCGACCGCGGCCGACAAGGGCTATATGCAGGCGATGTCAGCGGCGGAAGCATTATCGAGCTAAGAGGGCCTTCGGAAGAGGAATACTTCGATCTGGGCATCGCAAGCGACGGATCCGGCCTTTATTATTCATCGCGGCTCAATGCACACGGCGAGTCCGCGCTGTACAGGATCCCGCTTCTCGGCGGCCCAGCCGAAAAGGTCCGTGAGGGTGTTCGGTTCTTCGACCTTTCGCCCGATGCGCAAACCGTTGCCTTCACCGCCGCAGGCGAGAAAACGGGCACGGCCTCGATCGCAAAAGCGCCCATCGCCGACGGTGAGGCTTTGCAGCTTCTCTCTCAGCCGCGATCCATCTGGGGAAACACGATCACTTGGTCCGCTGACGGCAGTATGCTCGCGGTCGTAGCGAGCAGCGAATTTGAAAAATTCGACAAGATCGTTGTTATATCGGCTGAGGGCGGCGAACCGCAAACCATTCATCTACCTGAGTGGAAGGAGATCACGCAGATCGCATGGCTGCAGGACAACAGCGGCTTTGTCGTATCGGCGCTCGAGGGCACCTCGTGGGCGGCGGTACCCCAATATCGCCTCTACCGCGTCAGCCTCAGCGGCGGCCCGCCTAAGCTCATAAACGATGATCTGAGCAGCTATGAAAACGCGCTTGACATTGACGAGGGATCGTCAAAGCTCCTTACGATAGAGCGCCGCCAACTCAACAATATATGGGTAGCTCCGGCCGACGACCTTTCCGCCGCAAAGGCCGTCACGAGCAGCTCCTTCGGAAAATATGAGGGGCTTTGGGGACTCGGATGGATGCCGGACGGCGGCCTGATCTACACCACATCCGATCCGCGCAGCGTGGGGATCGCACGCATGAATGCTGACGGCTCCGGCCAGCGTATGCTGACCACCCCCGGCAGCGTCGAAAGCGCTCTTGATGTCAGCCGAGATGGCCGCTTCGTTGTGTTCCACTCGACCCGCGGCGGGGAATTCGATATCTGGCGGATGAACACGGACGGAAGCGATCTCCGTCAGCTTACATTCACCAAGGCCAATTACCAGCCTTTCATTTCGCCCGACGGTGAATGGATCTACTATAAGGGTTTCACGGATGGGAAAGGCGGACTAAGACGCATCCCCGCGCATGGCGGCGAGCCCGAGGTGCTCGATGAGAACGACACCTCATGGGGCTGTTTTTCTCCCGACGGCAAGTACTTTGCGGCCAGTGTTCCCGCCGGCGACGGCCGCACGCTCGGCCTTTTCTCCTCTGCAGACCACTCCTTGGTCCGTAAATACAACTGGCCACCCTCGGCCACGGGCTTTGTCGGGGTCGGCTGGACGCCCGATGGCCGGTCGATAATGTATCGGGACAGAATAAGCGGCTATTGGCTGCAGCCCGTCGACGGCGGCACGCCGCAGAAACTCGCATCGATGCCTGACGAGCCTCTCTACAACTTCCGTTGGTCCAACGACGGCCGGGAACTGGCCTTTGTCCGTGGACAGATCTTCCGCGACGTCGTCCTGCTTTCCGCCGAATAAGCGCTGAAATACGCGCGAACGTCCCGTCCCGGTCTCTGCATCCAAGTTCAGTTATGAGATCAGCTTCGTTAATATCCTTCGCCGCGTTTTGGTTTCTGCTAAGCGCTGCGGCCCATGGACAAGCACCCGAAAGACCGCAGGTCCCCGATCTGACAATGCAGACACCCGGTGGAAAGACGTGGTCACTTGGGGATCAAGCCGGCAAGGTCATTGTCTTGAATTTTTGGGCGACCTGGTGCGTGCCCTGCCGTACCGAAAAACCGATGCTGAATCGGTTATCCGAAGAGCTTGCCGATGACGGCCTTGTAGTCGCGGGCGTCTCGCTCGATGACGGCGATACGGCGCTCGTGCGGAGGTTCGTTGACGAATACAAGATCGGCTACACGATCTTAATGGTAGAGCCGGGTTCGCCGTGGGCTGGGATCGAAAATCTGCCGACGACCATCGTGGTCGATAAAAAGGGTCGAATGGCTGAGAGATATCTGGGCGCGGTGCCGGAAGATGAATTGCGGCGAGACGTAGAAGCGCTCCTCAAAGAGTAGCTATTTCGTCGACCAGGTCAGCGTGTAGGCGGGCGGAACGTTTTTGACGATCAAAGGGCTGCGTTTTGAACGGCCGTAGCGGTCACGCATAAACTCGCGAAGCTTGATGGCCGAAGGGAAATAATAGCCGTGAGCGTACTGGAAGGTGCGGAATGTGCACCCCTCCTGCATAAATTTATCAACCTCAAGCAGGATCCCTTCACCGACTTCATTCGGGAGCGAAACGAACGGCAGGCAGCAGATGATGGTGCCGACCTTGCCGAGGCCCGTCCTGTGATGGATCCGACGCATGTCCACCGCATTGCCGCGGACGATCTGCATATCAGGAAAATTCTTGCGAAGCCGGCGGACAAGGCTGCCGTCGAGTTCGACACCCAGATACGAGCGGTCGTCGGGGACGATGGATTGCAGATGCTTGGTGATCGCGCCGGTTCCCACTCCGAGTTCGATAACAACGTCATCCGGCCCGGCATCGATGCCCGCGATCATCGCTCGGGCCAGCTCGGGCGAGCTGGGCGCGATGGACCCCACCTTGGTCGGGTTCTTCAGGAACGCCTGCAGAAATTCGATGTTTTCGTTCATCAGGGGTCTGCCTCGGAGTATCATGCCGCAGGGGCGGTAGCTTCCGTGGCGCTTTCTGTTGAGCTGTCAGAGCTTACGACTTGTATTTTATAATCACATTCTTCGTTTTTGCAAAAGCGGACGGTGCCGTCTTTCTTGGTCGTTTTCTCAAACAGCAGCGGCGCCGAGCATTGCGGGCACGGCCCCTTGATCGGTTTGTCCCAGTGTACCTCGTCGCATTTGGGGTAGTTGGTACAGCCGTAAAAGAGCTTTCCGCGGCGGGTTTTCTTTACGGCCAGGTCGGCGCCGCATTTGGGACAGGGGATGCCGAGCACCTCGCGCTTGACGTAATCGCATTTGGGATAGTTCGAGCACGAGATAAATTCGCCAAAGCGGCCCTGTCTTCGTACGAGATGAGCACCGTCCTTCGGGCAGATCTCATCGAGCGGAATAGGCGGCGGTGCCGGTTTTTGATCACCCTTGGCGATCTTGCGGATGTTCTTGCACTCCGGATAACCCGTACAGCCGTAAAACGTACCGAAGCGGCCCTTTTTGAGCGCCATCTCCTTGCCGCAATGCTCGCACGGCGGTATTGCTTCCTCTTCCGTTTCAACGCCGTCGGCCCCGGCTTGCGCCTCACTGCGTTTTGCGGCCACCTCGCGCGTGTTCTTGCATTCCGGATAATTCGAGCACGCGAGGAACTGGCCAAAGCGGCCGAATTTTATCACCATACCCGCGCCGCATTTTTCACAGATCTCGTCCGTCGGGATCGAAGTCTTCTTCTTATTCTTGATCGATTCGGCAGCTTCCTCAAGATCCTTTGAGAACTTATCGTAAAAGCCTTTTAGCGCGTTTCGCCAGTCGAGCTTGCCGTCCTCAATATCGTCGAGAGCCAATTCCATCCGGGCGGTGTACTGAGTGTTAAAAATATCGTCGAAACTCGCGATGAGCAGATCGTTGACAGTGGTGCCAAGCGGCGTGGGGTGGAATCGGCCCTCAAGCTTCTCGACGTACTCACGATCTTGGATCGTCGTCATGATCGATGCATATGTCGATGGGCGGCCGATGCCCTGTTCCTCGAGCGCCTTGACGAGCGTCGCCTCGGAAAAACGCGGAGGCGGTTCCGTGAAATGCTGTTCGGGAGTGATCGCGTTTAGCGTAAGCGTTTCGCCCTGTTCGACCCGCGGCAGATTCTTGTCCTCGCCGTCGTCCTCAACCTCCTGTGACTGCTCTTCTTTCGCTTCCTGGTAAACTTTAAGGAAACCGTCGAACTTCTGTACCGAACCCGTTGAACGGAATGTAAATCGTCCTGCCTTGATATCGATGGTCGTCTGGTCGAACACGGCGGGCGTCATCTGCGAGGCTACGAATCGCTGCCAGATAAGCCGGTAAAGCTTCAGTTCATCAGCTCCGAGTTTCGAACTAAGGCTCTCAGGCGTGCGATTGACGTCGGTTGGGCGGATCGCTTCGTGAGCGTCTTGCGCATCCTTTTTTCCGCGATATATATTCGGCTTTGCCGGGAGATAGGACTCGCCAAAGCCTGAACCGATAAACTCGCGGGCGTTCTCGATCGCGGCGTCTGACACGCGGATCGAATCGGTTCGCATATAAGTGATCAAACCTACCGCGCCTTCCGAGCCCAGCTCGATGCCTTCATAAAGCCGCTGCGCCGTGGTCATCGTCCGTTTGACTGAGAAGCCCAGCTTCCGGGCGGCGTCCTGCTGCAGCTTAGAGGTGATAAAGGGCGGCGTCGGGTTGCGCTTCCGCTCCTTGGTGGCGACCGAATCGACTATGAAACTTTCTTTGCCGGCCTCGGCGACGATCGCGTCCGATTCCTCCGCGCTCTTGATGTGAACTTCGGTCGGTTTTACGTCCTCGTCAAACTTGCCGCTCTTAACGGTTTTGTCTTCTATCTTGTAAAGCTTTGAATCGAACTTGGGCGGAAGCGCGGCCGTGAGGTTTGCGATGATCGACCAGTATTCGGTCTTGATAAAGGCCTCGATCTCGCGTTCG
>DATHVL010000256.1:0-2472 GCA_035461325.1 Pyrinomonadaceae bacterium | reverse complement strand
CCTTCGCGCTCGCTATCCTCGTCGACGCGATCGCGCGGTCGAGCCACGCCTGATTGCGTTCGAAATGCCAATAGGACTCCGCGCAAACCGTTGCCAATCCGGCGTGGGCGAGGGCGAAGTTCGGGTCAAGAGCAACCGCGTTCTCATACATCTGCAGGGCGAACATCATGTCCTGACGCCCAACCCGGCGAGCATAGTTCCTGCCGCGGAGATAAAGATCGTACGCCTGGAGATTTTCGGTCGGTTTGGCGGCGAGGGCTTGCTGCTCCTGCGGCGAGAGCGTGATGCGAAGGGCCGCGGCGATCTTTGACGCGATCTTGTCCTGCACCGCGAAGACGTCTTCCATCTCGCGGTCGTAGCGCTCGGACCACAAAGGAAAATCGGTGGCGGCATCGATAAGCTGGGCGTTGATACGAAGACGGTTGCCCGCGCGCCGAAGACTGCCGGTCAAAACATACGATGCTCCGAGCTCCTGCCCGACCTTGCCGGCGGTCACCGGTTTGTCCCGATAGTTGAGCACCATCGCACGGGAGAAGGTCTTAAGCCGCCTGATCTTGGAAAGCTCGGTCGTAATATCTTCGGTGATCCCGTCACGAAGATATTCATCCTCTTTCATTCCGCTCAGATTCTCAAAGTAAAGAACGGCGATCGAGTGTTCGTGTGTAGGGGCCGAAGGGGCTCGGCTGCCGTGAATGGCACTGGTCTCGCCCGAATTCTTTCCGGAATCGAGATCGCGTTTGAGGCGTTTCAGTGCGGTTTTGAAGTCGGTCGCATTTTGATAGCGGAGGTCGCGGTCCTTCTCAAGGGCCTGCCCGATGATCCGTCCCAACTCGGCCGGAAGAGCGGGGTTTACTTGCTCAAGCGGCAAGGGATCTCTATTGAGGATGGCATCGAAAACGACGGCCGATGTATCGCCCTGGAACGGGAGAAGGCCCGTAGCCATTTGATAGAGGACCGTGCCGAAGGAAAACAGATCGGTCCGGGCGTCGGTGATCTCGCCGCGGGCCTGTTCCGGCGACATATATGAGACGGTACCCATCGTCGCACCGGCTGAGGTCAAACCGTCGGCGATCGCCGTGGCTACATTGGAATCGGCGTCGGGCTTTTGGCGGTCTATCTTTGCCAGGCCGAAATCCAGGATCTTTGCCTGTCCACGAGAAGTGACAAAAATGTTCGCCGGCTTGAGATCGCGGTGAACTATGCCTTTGGAATGGGCCGACTCGAGAGCGTCAGCGATCTGCACGCCAAGCGTCAGCACCATGTCAATGTCGAGCTGTCCGCGGAGAATGCGATCTGAAAGCGATTCGCCGTCGAGCAGCTCCATTACGATGAAGTGCTGGTCCGCGTCCTGCTCGATCCCGTGTATGGTGCAAATGTTAGGGTGATTCAGCGACGAGGCGGCACGCGCTTCCCGCTGGAAGCGCTGCAGGAGATTCTCGTCTTCCGCCATCGACGGCGTCAGGAATTTCAGTGCCACGTGGCGGCCGAGATTGGTATCTTCAGCCTCGTACACGATGCCCATGCCGCCCTCGCCGAGCTGCGAAATAATATGATAATGCGAGATCGTTCTGTCGAGCAGAAATACACCTCCGGCTGCCTTATTTGAATCAGGGTGAGCGACAATCGTAGTATAGCCCTCTGAATGCGTCAAGCTTTATTTCTCGACGAACACTTTTAAAAAACTTAAAGTTTGCATTCCGGGTGCATCTCTCTTATTTTTAAGTAAATGCAGTCGCGCCGCCTTTCTTTGCTTACGCTTCTGAGCGTCCCTGTTTTAGGGCTGTCCGCGGCGGTTCACTCGCATGCGCAGCCTGCAGTGCCGACCGTCCCCAGAACTATCTTCATCGACTCTGACGGCAAAGAGATCACCAATAACGAATTTGTGGATATAAGGCTCGCAAATCCGCATTACAAGGACCAGACGCAGATGCGAAGCCTTGAGGATGGCGGCGTCGAGTTTCGGCTACAAAAAGTTCCGCAGGAGGGAATGACCGCGCCGGTATTTTCCGTCAGGGATCTGGCGGGCGAGAATGTCATGGCGTCAGCTTTCCGCGGCAAGGTGGTCGTCCTCAACTTTTGGTTCATCGGCTGCGCGGCCTGCCGGGCAGAAATGCCGCACCTTAACCGGCTCAAAGAAAAAGTCGCCGGCGATGACCGCGTGGAATTCATCGCGATGACCGCCGACCCGGCCTCAAGCGTCAAGAACTTTCTCGAAAGAAACGAGTTCACCTATCGCCAGGTCGCCGACGCCCAACAGGCCCTCGATTCCTTCGCCTTCAGCGGATACCCGCGTAACATCGTGATCTCCAAAACGGGCGAGATCGTTTATTGGCGCACGACCGTCAAGGCATGGTACAAATTTGAATCCGTTCTTCGAGACGAGCTTGCAAAGTAATTCGACCGGTTCCCATAGATCGCTCTTATGAAATCAGCCCACATATTCACAGTTCTACTTTTCTTTACCTTCATCGC
>DATHVL010000255.1:0-4178 GCA_035461325.1 Pyrinomonadaceae bacterium | reverse complement strand
GCGTCAAGGTCATCGAGTACACCGACAAATACAACAGTGGGCTCGTGCCGGTTACGGGCTGGAACAAGAAGGTCAAAGAGGGCGAAGCCGCCCCCCATGCCAAGTCAAACTTTGTCTTGCCTTTCGAGGTCCGGGCTGAGGCTGCTGCAGCCGCGGCCGATGGTGACCACAAGCCGTATGTGAATCCGCGGGGCGAGTTCCAGTGGAACTACGGCAAGCATGTGCTCGACTACGCGATGGAGAAAGAGGCCGGCGGCGCGCGGTATCTTACTGCGGATGAGCGTGTCGGCTATTTCTCGAACGGGGTTTTCGACGCCAATAAATACCGCGACAAGATCCGGATGTTCTATTACATCTATTTTGTGATGACGGGGCTCCACGCGCTGCACATGATCGTCGGGCTGATACTGATGGCGTGGCTGTTGTGGAAGGCGTGGCGGTACACATTTTCGGCGGAATATTACGCTCCGGTCGAGATGTCGGGCCTTTATTGGCACTTTGTAGATATTGTTTGGATATTTCTGTTCCCGCTGCTTTATTTGCTCGGGCGGCACTTTTTACACGGATGATCGTTTATGGCGGATAATCACACCGAACACGCACATATTGGGATGCCGGGGTACCTGGGGGTTTTTGCGATCCTCGTTGTCGGGACGCTCTTCACCTATTGGTCATCGTTTTGGGACCTGGACAGCATTTTTCCGGGTGCGAATACGCTTCTCGCGTTGATGATCGCATTTACCAAGATGACCTTCGTTATGCTCTATTTTATGCATGTGCGATGGAGCACGCGATTAGTTTGGCTGGCGGCGGTCGCGAGCTTTTTCTGGATGGCGATAATGTTCGCCTTTACGATGCAGGATTACTTTACCAGAGACTTGGGGGTATTTACGCCCTAAAGGGACTTTGTGCCGTTGTAAAGATAATTGAAAAATAACAAGGCGGGGGCAAATCGCTCCCGCTTTTTGCGTCTTAATGCACGGCTAGGTTTATGCCTTTGGTGCGTGTTATTATTTTCGGTTTGATGGGAACCGTGCCGGTTTGACGCGTAGCCTAAGAGGGACAACAAACCGGCACCTAAGGACATCAGATTAGTAATGTTTACCCGACATAGAAGTCACATTGCGCTTACTCTCCTTTTTATGATCGCCGGCCTGTTTGCGACGGGCTGCAACATCGTAAAAAAGGAGAGCAAGACGCCGACGCTGCTTACGGTGGAAGACGCCACGCAGGCCTTCCTAATGGCCGAAGTTAACCGTTTTGCAAGTGTCGATTCGATGCGGGCAAAGATGGACCTGAAGTTCGAGGATAATTCGTTTGCTCAATTCGGCAGCAAAGAGGTGTATCGGTCCGCGGACGGCGAGATCGTCGTACAGCGGCCGGCCAGCATATTACTTAAGGTACAGGTGCCGGTGATCAAGACGGATGTCGCGCAGATGACATCTGACGGTGAAAAGTTTCAGGTCGCCATATTGCAGGACGGCGGCAGCGGCAGGTATAAAAAGTTTGTGATCGGAACAAATCGTGCTGATTACACCAAACTCCAGAGAGAATTGGATGCGAACAACGGTGACAGCGCGGTGAGAGAGAACGTCAATGCGTTTGCGAATCTCCGCCCGCAGCATTTTACCGACGCGATGTTGGTAAGGCCGACGGACGACGTGCATTTTTACACCCAGAGTACGATCTACCAGATCGAGGAAGATATCTCTCAGGCCAAGAAATCTCCCGTTCGTGTTGTGAACCGGGGCTATTATCTGCTCGACGAATTTGCGCGGACGACCGACGGCGGCTTGCGGATCACCCGACGCTTCTGGTTCGACCGTGTCGGAAAGATCAGGCTGGCACGCCAGCAGCTATTCGACGGCCGCGGCGAGATCGAGTCCGATATAGTTTATGGCCGCGAGGGGACGCTGACCGACACGGGCGATTTCCGTAATCTGCCGCTGCAGGTAATCGTGACCCGGCCGCAGGATAAGTATTCGATGCGGCTTACTTACAAGACGCCCGAGGCGGTGGTGATCGGCCATGAATATCCGATTACCGCTTTTGTGCTCCAGAACAGTTGGAACCTGGACGTGCTCGACCTCGACAAGGAGCTCGAGGCCGTGACGGCGCAAAAGACGCAGCCAAAGCCCCCTACAACACCGCCCACTAATAGCGCCACGCGGTATCAATAGTTTTTGATGAAAACGATCTTACAGACAGAGAACCTTACCAAATCCTACAGATTAGGTAAGATGCAGGTCCCCGCACTTCGCGGGGTTTCGCTTGAAGTAAAAGAGGGCGAATTCGTGGCGATAATGGGCCCGTCCGGCTGTGGCAAGTCTACGCTTTTACATCTGTTGGGAGGCTTGCTGAGCCCGACCGAGGGAAAGATACTGATCGACGGCGAGGACATATCAAAGGTCTCCGACGCTCAGCGGACCGACATCCGACGGCGGAAGATCGGTTTTGTCTTTCAACGCTTCAACCTTTTCCCGACCCTTACCGCTGAGGGGAACCTTAAGCTTGCGGAAAAAATACACACGGGCAACGGCTCGCACGACTCTGCGAACCGCCGCGAGGTCTTGCGGCTTTTGAAGCTCGAGGATAAAATGCACCACAAGCCGCTTGAGATGTCGGGCGGTGAACAGCAGCGGGTCGCATTGGCGCGGGCCGTGATCAACAGCCCGGCGATTATCCTTGCGGATGAACCGACCGGTAATCTCGATACAGAGAATTCACAGATCGTCCTCGATATGTTCCGAAAGCTGAACCAGGAATTTAACCAGACGATAATCATGATCACTCACAATCCGGAGGCCGCGGCGGTGTGCTCGCGAACGATCCGGATGCGTGACGGCAAGATCGTTGACGAATAAGCAGCAAAAATGGGGCGATTAAAGCGATTGATCCTGTGGGATTACAGCCGCGAGACATCGGTGTATGTGATCTTTTGCCTGCTGATCGTCGCGTTCATTTTTTTAACACCCAAGACGTGGTTCGATAATCGGGAAAAACTTGCAACCCAGACGTCGCGCATAATCGTCAAAGAATCTGAGTTTTCGCCCGATCGGGCCGCCATGCAGCAGCGAATTCGCGAGATGAGCGGCAACCCCAATGCTGAGATCGTTGAAACGCGTGAGAAGCTAAACAAGAAGGGCGAAAAGGTTTACGAGATCGAGATCCGATAGCTACCCTAAATATAAATAATCGGAGACGCAATTATATGAAGAGATCTATACGTATGTTCTTTGCCGCCGCAGTCTTTGCAGCGGCGTTCGGTTTTGCCGGCACGGCCGATGCATCCGGACAGGTGATGACCGAGATCCTGAACAGAATGGACGCCCACAACAAGGCGCTTTCATCGCTGCGTGCAAACGTCACGATGGAGAAGATGAACTCTCAGCTTGGCGGGGTGGTCGATAAAACTGAAGGAACGGTGCAATACCTCCCGCAGCGAAGGGGCAACCCGTATATGCGGGTGGACTGGGTGCGGCCGGATGAATCGCTGGCAGTGGTAAATAAGCAGTACGTTCTATTCCGTCCGGGTCTAAAGCAAGCGTATACCGGAAACACGGACAAGGCTCAGGGAAATGCAAAGGCAGGCGGGGCCTTGGCCTTCATTAATATGTCGCGGGCCCAGCTTCGCCAGAACTACGACTCTACATTTATAGGCGAGGCTACGCTTTCGAATGGGACCAAAACCTGGCACATCCGGCTGACGCCCAAGGTGAAGACCAACTACCAATGGGCTGAGGTGTGGGTCGACGCGAACGGTATGCCGGTTCAAACGCGTATTCTGGAGGCCAACAATGACACGACGACGGTCTTGCTTTCGAATATTCAGAAGAACGTGAAGATCCAGCCCTCGGCATTTAAGATAAACTTGCCGAAGGGAACGTAGATCTTGAAAAGCTAGCCTGACACAAGCAAATAACACTGGGCCCCGGCAGACTTATCCGGGGCTCGTTTCGTTTGAACTGACAGATCGCAGGCTTTATAATCGAGAGTTTAGTTCGCTTCCAGAGATCCTATGCCCAAGGCAAGCAGTTTCAGCAGGTTTACGCGAGGGGTCCGGCACACCGCCCGTGCCTTTCTCTCGACAAAGCACCCCGTGTTGGTACACATCGTGCCGATGCGGCGGTGCAATCTGGCTTGTACCTACTGTAACGAATATGACAAAACGTCGGACC
>DATHVL010000254.1:0-10261 GCA_035461325.1 Pyrinomonadaceae bacterium | reverse complement strand
AAGCGGATCCCACGCCCGATCTCGGGCACGAGGTCCTTGATAAAGTTGACGTGATTACGATAAAGCTTGTTCGTCAAGTTGTACGCGTTGACTGAAAAAATATGCGCAACGTGCGAACTCCCCATGGTGTAGGATGCCCCGACATTGACGATGCCGTAGCCGGCGGTCGGCGTCTCGAGCGGAAATACTCTGTTCTGTGCAGCCGCGAAAACCGCTTCCGGCCGGACACTCAGGCCGCCGTAACGAAGATCGAGCCCGACGCGGGCCCTGGCCGGCGGTATCCGCGGCAGATCTATGCCGCTGTCGGCCAATTCTGCTCGAACCATATCGAGTCCGGCAAACGCTCCGATGTTGTCGTTGAACCACGCCTCAGCGCTCAACTCGGCACCAAAGTAGTTAGCATCAGCCTGTTCAAAACGGGCCACGGGCAAGCCGTCCTCAAAATCGATCTCACCGTCGCCGTCCTCATCTTGAGGTGCGAGGAAAACGAAGTTGTTTATCCGGTAATAGAAAACATCCCCCGTCAGGCGGAAGCGTCGTCCCAAATGGCGAAGTGAAACGTCAATACCGTTTGCGGTCTCACGCACGAGTGCGTCGTTACCGATCTCGAAGGTAAGGTTCCCAATGTGCGGCCCATGGTTGTAGAGCTCTTCAAGCGCAGGAGCCCGATTCGCGTGCGTGTAGTTTGCGACCAATGCACCGCCTTCCCACAGCCCCACGTTGATGCCTGCACCGCCGGAAAATGCGGTAAAGCTGCGGTCGTTAAGGGCCGGATCTTCGGTTCTGTACCGGTTATTCTCGACACGACCGCCGAACTGCAGCTTCACGCGTCCGAAATTCAGCTCCTCTAGCGCAAATGCCGACAATGAGTTGTGACGAACTTCGCCGTTGATGAGCTGCTCCTCACCCTCGACAAGATAGTCGCGATTGAAGCCTTCGAATCCGAAGCGGCCGGTCAGTTTTCCGGATCGCTGCTGCTCAAAAACTGATCGGAATGAAAAGATCTTATTGTCAAATACCGTTCCTACCTCATCCTCGCCGTCGTGGATCTCGATCTCCTTATGTCGATAATTCGTGTAATCGACGTTGAAATTGATCCCTTGGACCAGGGAATTTGTTAGATCTCGGAATCCGCCTTTCAGACGAAAATTGTGCCGTCGGAGCCGTAGATCGACTTCGTCCTCCACTTCCGGAAAACTTCCGAAATGCTCTTCGTGATGTTCGTGGAACAGGCCGGCGAACGGAACGCCGTACCGGCGAATGTCGAGATCGTACGAACCGCTTAGGAATGCTTTTTCCGTATAGTAGCCGGTTCCGAACGAGTAGCTGTTCGACCGGCCGGCGGAATTGGGAACACGTCCGAGCGGCGTTTGGTAATCGCTTGTCCGATGTGCGCCAAAGCTTCCGCGGAAAAGCCAGTTCTTATATCCGTACTCCAATCCGCCCGATCCCGCCAGTTGACGGTCGGCGGTTCCCGCAACCCCTGTAAGGTAACCCCGGAATCCGTCGTGATAATCGTCGTGGTGATGCCCCAGAACATTGACCACCCCGCCCAGTGCATTACTGCCGTAAAGCAGTGTCGCCGGCCCTCTGACGACTTCTATACGTTCGGCCATTAGCGGATCGACAGGTTCACCGTGATCGGCAGACTGAGATCCTACGGAACCGTTGCGTACGCCATCCTGCAGAATAAGAACCCGGTCGCCATCAAAGCCGCGGATCACCGGCCGCGAGGATCCGGGGCCGAAACTGCGCTTCGCGACACCCGTCTCGTGTTCCAAAACTTCGCCTATCGACGATGAGGCCCGTTCGGTTATGCGGGTCGAACCCACCGAGGTCACTGTTTGGAACGATTCGAAGACCGACTGCTCCGTGCCCGTCGTTGTGACCGTTACCTCTTCTCGAAGGGCCAGGATCTCAAGGTTAAAATCCCTATTGATCGACCCGCCGGCGGGTACGGTGATCACGGCCGTGGAATCCGCAAACCCTTCTATGTGAACGAGCACCGTATGCCGCCCGGCGGGCACACCCTCAAGCGTGAATCGGCCGTCATCGTCTGTTCGGGTCGACATCCCCAGCTGCCCGATAGAGACCGTGGCACTATGAAGCGGCGTCTGAGTTCCGTGAGTTACCCGCCCCGAGATCGTGCCTGTTGACTGTCCAAAGGCAATGGTCCCAAAAGCGATAAGCAGTAGTGAAGATATGAGTGTTCGCATGGTTCTGATTCGACTAAATACGTAAAACTCAACTATAGCCGAGAAGATCCTTTGCGAATCAAGTTTTCAATGAATGGTCACTAGCGGGCAATGAACTGCTGCATACATAGGTTAGAGATTTAGGATCTCCAGTCTAAGGTCCTTTGACCGTGCACGGCTGGCCTGTACTTCCTGCCCGTTGTTCATACGGAGAGCAAAAGTACCTCCGGGCACTGGAGTTGCACTTGCGAGGTGGTCGAGGTTGATAAGGGCGCTCCGCGAAACGCGTATGAATTTCGCCGGATCAAGCCTCGCTTCGATGTCTTTGAGCCGGAAGTTTATCGTGTAGCGACGGTTGTCTGCTGTCGAAAGGTTCAGCAATTCCCCGTCCGCGATGACGGTCGCTATTTCCGCCACTGGGATCAGCAAGATCTCCTCACGATGACGTATCGGAACTCTTTCGAGCCTCACAGCGGCTCGGTTTGCCGCGTAACTCGCTGAGGCAGCGGCAACTCGCTCGCCTTGTTCGGCCCGCCACTCGAGCGAGCCCAGTCGGGTACGGGCCCGTTCTATCGTTTCCATCAGTCGTTCCGCATCAACCGGTTTGAGCAAATAGTCCACCGCATTCAGTTCAAATGCATCGACGGCATATTGATCGTAGGCCGTGACGAAAGCTATCAGCGGGGCCTCGTCGCTTTTTAAGGACCTCGCTACTTCAAGCCCGGTCGCCATCGGCATTTCGAGATCCAGCAATGCGAGGTTTGGCATAAGATCGCGGATCATCCGCAACGCCTCTTCTCCGTCAGTCGCCTCGCCAACCACCGAAACGCCCTCAATGCGGCCAAGCAGCCGTTTGAGAAACTCCCGGGCCGGCCGTTCGTCATCGGCGATCATGATCGTGACTTCCTTCATATGACCCTAGTTTCTACGCTATATGATCCTGCACGAATGGTCTCGACAGGGATAGTCATCCGAGCCGTCGTGGGCCCCCCGCTCCCGACATCGAGTTCAAGCGCCGCCGCTGGGCCGTAGTGCGTCCGCAGCCGGCCGCGAACGTTCTCAAGTCCGACTCCATTCTCAGAGTGATCAGCATTCACAGAATGCCTGCAGCCGGGGTCGCGAACAGTGATCTCGAGCATCTGCCGGCCGTTCTGAATATCTCTTAGTCCGGCCGAGATCGCCACTTCTCCGCCGTCTCTATTCTCAGCGATCCCATGCTTAACTGCGTTCTCCACCAGCGGCTGGAGTATCAATGAGGGTATCTTGATCCTTCTGAGCGAATCATCCACATCGATCGCGAGCACAAGCCTTTCCTCGAATCGGGCCTTCTCTATCTTTAAATAACTTCCTATCAGGTCAAGCTCATCGCCGAGCGTCGTAAACTCACCCGGCCTCGACAAAACTGCCCGCAGCAGCTTAGTGAGCTGCAGCAAGGTCTGAAGCGCTTTGTCGGGAGCAGCCTCGATCAAATACCCGATCGTCGTAAGCGCATTGAAAAGAAAATGAGGATTGATCTGTGCCCTGAGCGCCGTCAGTTCCGCCTCGGCCGCAAGCTTTGCGAATTCTTGTTCGCGGGCTTGCAGTTCAAATCGTTCTTGGCCGACGCGAATTGCATCGATCCGCCGTGCCGCGATCAACGCTGACGCCCCCAGCATCGCCGCTTCATCGGAAAGAATGCGGCGGCCGCCTTGCAGACCGGAAAGCGATAGTTTGTGGAACGGCGGCTCTGCGGTGGGGAATATCAGCTTTGCGCTTTCAGCCAGAAAAGTATTCGACGGAATGGCCGCGTTTCCCGTCGTCTCGGCCTCGGACAGTTGGGCGTCTCCTGCGGTTAGCGTTTCGGCAAGCCGCTCACGAACGGTCAGCAGCACCTCGGCCTCTGTCTCAACTTGTTCAATATCATCGGCGATAGCGCGTTGTAACTCACCGTAATCAGGGCGGCGGAGTATTATCCGATCAACCAGCCAGACCGCAGCGCGGTGCAGGGCGGGGTATATGAGGCCTGTTGCCACCCAAAGCACCAGTATCAGCCCGGCGGCTAATGCGTCGTCCCTGTCGTGGGTTTCGTGATACCGGAGCAGCGGCACGGCAACCCAAGCATAGAGCGCCGATGCCACGCCGGCGAGCAGTATGACGGAGATCGCGCGTTTAAGAAAAAGATCGCCGAACGCGAAACGGTAATTCTGGTACAGGATGACCAGTCCAAGCGGCAGCGACGATTGATGCGCGACAAGTTCGATGTACCACACCGAGCCCTCGCCCTTGCCCACCAGGTGAAGCGATGAGAGAGCGAATATCAAGAGAGCCGACGCCCAGACCGCCTTTTTCTCGATCAGATCGCGAAAGTTAAAGATCAGCAGAGCCGCGATCAATGAGACGGCACCTATCGTTAGCGTGATCAACGCGGTCCGTGACGGCACCTCGCCGCCTGTGGCTGCTGCCTGAAAGTGAAGGGCCGCCGCCCCGGTGCTCAATAAATATGCCGCGGCCGTGGGCAGCATCCTGGCACGCCCGCTCAACTGTGCAGAATGCACAACGACCGACGGCAAAAACCCCAACGCTGAGTACGCCGCCGCCGTCACCCACGGAAAGTTGGGATTCGCCGCAAAATCGCGAAGTATAAAAAGGAACAGCTCGCCGGCATTCCAAATTATCCCGAGGGCGGCCGTCGCCAGAAGCAGCACTCCGACGTTCCCGCCTTCGTTTGTCCGACGATGCCGCAGCACCATTAATGCAAGCAGCACATACAGCGCAAGCCCGACGGAAAATCCCATCCAGTTTACAAGTAGAGCCGCATCCACTGAATTCACCGCCTCATTTTATCAGAAAGCAGGTTGGGAGTACCCGGTTTGAGTGACCGGCCGCTTGCGGGTATCATATAGTTTCCTTCAATGCTCCCCGACTTGTTGAAAGCTGATGAAAACCCTTTACGTCCTCCGCCACGCAAAGTCCAGTTGGGATGATCCCAACATTTCCGATTTCGATAGGCCGTTAAATGACCGCGGTGAACGCACCGCACCCTTTATGGGTCAACTGATGCGGGACCGTGGATTGATCCCCGAGGCCGTGATCAGTTCCCCCGCACGCCGTGCGACGGAGACCGCATCGCTTGTGCGTACGGCGGCGGGTATCGAACCCGAGATCCGTTTTGACGAACGCATTTACGAAGCTAGCCCTCAAGCTCTTAGGCAAGTCGCGTCAGAGGCGGATAATTCCTCGGAATCCATAATGCTCGTTGGGCACAATCCCGGTATTGAAGGTTTTATCCGAATGCTTACCGGTGAGACGGTCGCTGCGCCCACAGCGGCCCTCGCTGTTATTGTTCTTGATATCAGCGCATGGGCTGACATCGCTCCCGGCAGCGGTCGTCTGGAAGCGTTGATCCGCCCCAAAGAAGTGAAGCGCACCTTCTCGACCGGTTCCTGATTTGCCTCCTATCGCCGATAACTTAACCTTTCGTTAACAATTCTGTAACGGACGGGTAACCCTCGCGCCATAAACTGTCGCTTTAACCGGTAGAATTCAATACAATTCAATAAGGCAAATTTATGCAGCAAAGCGTGTTGATCGTCGAGGATGATGCTGATATCGCTGAGAGTCTTCAATACAACTTTCAGCGTGAGGGCTTTAGGCCGTCCATTGCAGAATCCGGCGAAATGGGGCTGCGGCTCGCTCTGGACGAAAAGCGCACTCCCTCGCTCATCATCTTGGATCTGATGCTCCCCGGAATGAGCGGCATGGAACTGTGCCGCCGTCTCAGGCGTGAACAATTGACCGAAAAGACCCCGATCATCATGCTCACTGCAAAGGCCGCCGAAACGGACAAGATCGCCGGACTCGATACCGGGGCCGATGACTATATCGTTAAGCCCTTCTCTGTGAAAGAAGTGATCGCCCGGGCTCGTGCCGTTCTCAGGCGGGCTGAGAAAGAGGCGGATCCCGTATATGAGGACGGGCGAATGTCCGTCGATTTCGAGGATATGCGGGTCAATGCTAATGGCAGCGCCGTCAAGCTGACCCGAAAGGAATTTGCATTGCTGGAACACCTCATTCGTAACACCGGCCGCGTCGCCACTCGCCAGCAGCTGCTCGACAACGTTTGGGGGTACAGCTATTTTGGCGACACCCGAACCCTAGATGTCCACATCCGCCGGCTCAGGCAAAAGATGGGCGATTGTGGTTCCAGCATCGAAACGGTGGTCGGTGTCGGGTACCGCTTTGTCGGCTGCAAATGATAGACAGGCCCTTCAATCGCTCTCCTGCCCCCGGATCGAATGCACCGTCCGATGCCGCCTTTCTGCACGGAATCATCAACGCACATCGCGACGCAGTGCTGGTGATCGAGCCGTCACTCCGCATCTCCGCGGCCAATAACGCTGCGATCGATGCCTTCGGCCAGTCGGACATTCCGCTGGCCGGGAAGCGGATGAGCGAGGTGATCCGGGACGTTGCCCTCCATACAGCTTTAAAACGAGCTCTTGACGGTGGCAAGATCACCGATTTGCGGATCGAGTTGGCAGGTGGGTCGCTTCGCAAATATGACGTCCACGTCGCGCCCATCGAGGGCTCTCAGCCCGCACGCGCTATAGCCGTTTTTTATGACATCACGAAGGTCGAACGGCTGGAACGTGTCCGGCAGGAATTTCTTTCAAATATCTCGCACGAACTCCGCACGCCGCTTACATCTATTCTCGCTTTCGTAGAAACGTTGGAGGACGGGGCGATCGACGATCCGGAAAATAACCGCCGGTTCCTTTCCACCATCCGCCGAAACGCGGAGAGAATGCACGCTCTGATCGCCGACATTCTCGAACTGTCTTTGATCGAATCCGGAAATATTTCGATCGAGAAAGGCGAGGTGCGTGTGGCCCACATAGTCGATGAGGTATTCGCGAGCCTGTCCTCAAAGGCCGCCGCCCGTGAGATTTCGTTGATCAACGAGATCAACAGCACCGAGCGTATATATGCGGACCCGATGCGCCTTGAGCAAATGCTCACCAACCTGATCGACAACGCCGTCAAATTTAACCGCAGCGCTGGCGAGATCGTCGTTTCGCTCGAACACCGGACGGGTCGCGACCGTCTGTCCGTCTCAGATACCGGCGAGGGTATAACCGCTGCTCATCTGCCGCGCATCTTTGAACGGTTTTATCGCGTAGACCGTGGCCGATCGCGAGAGGTGGGCGGCACCGGCCTCGGCCTCGCCATCGTCAAACATCTGGCCCGGCTCCACGGCGGCGAGATCTCCATCGCCTCTACCCTCGGCGTCGGGACGACCTTCACGATCGAACTTCCCTCCTGTGAACACCTGCCCGCAGCAGCCTAAATTTTCTTACTCCTTGCGGCCTCGATGTGCTATAATCAGCTATATTCTACAAACGATCGTGCATCGGGAAGTCATCTCACCGTTATTCGTCTGAAGCAATTACAATTGCGAAAAAAGGGAGCTGAAAACTCTATGGAACTCAATATCGGGCAAAAAGTTGCGTATCCTAGCCAGGGTGTTTGCATGATCGAAGATATCGAGCGTAAGACCATCGGGGACGCTTCGATGGAGTTCTACGCGCTCCGCGTTCTGAGCGACAACTCAACGATACTTGTACCGACCGAAAATGCCGAGAATGTCGGCATTCGGCCGATCATCTCCTCGATTCAGTGCAAAAAGCTCATCAGAAAGCTCTCTGCGGATTTTGACTGCGTTTCCTGTGACTGGAAAACAAGATCGCGGGAATTCACCGAAAAGCTCAAATCCGGTGACGTTTTTGAAGCGGCGGACGTACTCAAGAAACTGACGTTCCTTAGTATGGAGAAAAAGCTTTCGTTCCGTGAACAGTCTTTGCTGGATAAGGCCCGGTTCCTGATCGTTTCCGAGATAACTAATGCCGATGCCTCGGAAGAAGATGCACTTTATCAGGAGGTCGACCACCTCGTCTCGTCAGCTTGTAAAAAACATCTCTCGCAGCAGCCTAAGGTGATGTCGGCCGCGGTTCACTGATCGCTCTCTGCTTTCTTGTACTTTGCTCTCACGACTGTCTTTATATTCCCGCGTACGTGGAAGTCGCCCTCGATCCGCACCCTTAGCGGATCACAAGCCTTCACAAAATCTTCAAGTATAAGGTTGATCACGTGCTCGTGAAAGATTTTCACGTTCCTGAATGAATTTATATACAGCTTAAGGCTCTTCAACTCGATGCACCGCTCATTCGGCACGTAACTCAGTCGTATCACCGCAAAGTCGGGGAAATCCGAGAACGGGCAGATAGCAGTGAATTCCGGCATCTCGAAATCGATCCAGATCTTCCGTCCCGGAAATTCATATGCAAAAGTGTCGAGCGGAAACAGCCCCATCTCTCCGCGGGGCGTGGGCTTGATGTCGAGCGCCTGTTTGTTAACGTCGCTAAGTTCCATATCTTTACCGCCGCATCTTTTTAATACTGAATCGGCGGGCGGAGCCGAGATCGCGAATGCCCCTTTCGCCTAGGTCGGTCAGAAAATTGACAAATATCCGGGCCGTCGCATGGGCGTCATCCCGGGCCCGGTGGTGGTTGACCAGATCGATCGAAAAATACTGCGCGACCGTGTTGAGTTTGTGATTTTGAATATCCGGCAGCAAACGACGTGATAGCTGCACCGTGCAAAGTGATCGGTTCTTTAGCCGATACTCTTGGTAAACCCGACCGATCTCGTGATTGAGAAACCCCATATCGAAGCGGGAGTTATGTGCGACGAGGACCGAATCCCCGATAAAGTCGAGCAGCCCGTCAGCGATATCACGAAACACAGGCGCGTCCCTGACCATTGCATCATTGATTCCCGTAAGGCCCGTGATGAACCGCGGTATGGGCGTTTCAGGATTTACAAGCGTGTGAAACTCGTCGACCACCGCACCCCGGCTGACGCGAAAGGCCCCTATTTCCGTAATGCGGCACGGCGGAGCCTTTGCCCCCGTCGTCTCAAGATCGAAAACGACAAAATCTGTTTGGTCGATCTGAAGAGTATCCTCGTCGTCACTCAAGATTTCGACATGATCGTCGATCATCGCCAGCCGTGAATCGCGTTCGACAAGATCACGTACCAACAAGCACGCTAAACTCGGGTCCGGCTTTCTGATCTTCATCACGCGATCGACGATGCTGACCGCGGACGCTCGGCCCCCCGCCGCTTCGAGGCAGCGGATCGTCTCAGCGACTAGAAGGGATTCGGATACAAGGTTTCTGAACGGCGGCATTCTTATCTAATTCTATCGGTTAATCATCGAACCGTAAACGAGAGGCCCGATCACAGCTCGCCAATTACCAACTTTCCGTCTTTTTTGTAATAATTGCGTTTTCGGATAAGGTGACTCGTCGCGACCCATGTTGGAGAAAGAAGAGGTAATAAAGCACTTTCGCGAGACGGACGCATTTCTTGAGGGGCACTTCATCCTCTCGAGCGGGCTCCATAGCCCCGGCTATCTGCAGTGTGCTCTGGCGCTTCAATACCCTGCAGATGCGGCTCGCTTCGGACGCGAGATCGCGGAAAGAAATCTTGATCTCGGAATGCACACCGTGGCGTCGCCGGCAATAGGCGGCCTCGTCATCGGCCACGCAACCGCCGCCGCGTTGAATGTCCGGTTCCTCTGGACAGAAAGGCAGAACGGCGAAATGACGCTCCGTAGAGGATTTACTCTCTCACCCGGCGAGCGGATCTTGGTTGTCGAGGACGTCATCACCACCGGCGGCTCAACCCGCGAGTGCATCGCGGCGCTTGAGTCAGCAGGAGGCAATGTCGTCGCTGCCGCTTCTATCATCGACCGATCGAACGGCGCCGCTGATGTCGGCGTTCCGCGTATCGCCCTGGCCGAACTCGATATTCCCGTGTATCAACCGGCCTCTTGTCCGCTGTGTGAAGCGGGTGAACCCGCCGTCAAGCCCGGCAGCCGCACCGCCGCTTCGTCGTAATGCGTCCCATCTGCTTCCTTTCAATGGATAGCCTCGACGGCTACGTCAGCGATGATGATCTAGCTGTCGCTCCGCTCGCAGAACTGGGTTGGAATGTCGAGACGGTCTCGTGGCGATCCAATGCCG
>DATHVL010000253.1:0-2879 GCA_035461325.1 Pyrinomonadaceae bacterium | reverse complement strand
TCGGCCTCGCAAAGATCGTAAATCAAACGGTGACGGATGCTAGTTCGACTGCGACGCCCTCTTCGCGCGGGATAATCGGCACACCTGAATTCATGGCCCCGGAGCAGATGCAGCCGGAGGTCGGAGTGGATACCCGAGCGGATATATACGCGCTGAGCACCATCGCGTACTTAATGCTCGGCGGACGCACACCTTTTGCGGGTGATCTGATGCAACTGGTGATGCAAAAGATAATGCATCAGCCGGAACCGCTCTCTTCGATCCGAACCGACCTGCCTGCTCGACTTGAGAGAGCGATAATGCGGTCACTCGCCATTGAGCCGGGCGAGCGGCACGGGACCGTCGGCGACTGGATCGAAGACCTAGAAGCGGGTTCGCGCGGCGCCGACGAGGGGAACCGAACCGGCCGTGCAAAGCTTGTGGTCATGGCCCCCGAGGGTGCCGAGGTCTACATTGACGATGAGCGGAAGGGAAGCGTGGGAACATCGGGCCGAGTCGTCTTGGGCGATGTGCCGGCCGGACAGCACATTCTTCGGGTCTCAAAACCGGGAGAGCGGGACGATGAACGTGTTATCGAGATCCGTCCGGGGGCGGACGAGCAAGTGATCCAGGCTCAGCTCCGTGCCGGCCGGGGCACCTCGAGCCAACCTTCGTCATCGCAGGGAAGCAGCAGCTCGGGAGCCAGCTTAATGCCCGGCATCGTTGCCTGCACCAATTGCGGTTCACGGTTTGCGGAGGGTGTAAAGTTTTGCGGGCGGTGCGGCGGGCGAGCGTTTGCAGTGGTGAGCCACGGTGACGGTGTGTTTCCATGCCCGCGGTGTGCGGCACCGCTTGCGGAAAACTCAAAGTTCTGCGGACGATGCGGGCATCACATGTCCCCTCAACAGCCTTTTGCACCGCAGCCGGCAGCGTTCGCGTCAGGTTCAGGGCAGCCTCGTTCGGTGGAACGCGTGTGCAAACGCTGCGGGGGCGTTTACCCGTCGAATATCAAGTTTTGCGGACGCTGCGGCAGCGGCATGGAATGACGCTATGCCGCGTCCATTTATCTGCTATTTCTCTCATTCCCGAAAACACGTATAATGTCAGAGCCGCTCCCGCGTTTTACTCCCCGACAATTAAGGTTTGCAAACGATGAAGATCTGCCCGACCTGTCGACGAACGTATCCGGATGACGGCCTGAATTTCTGTCTCGAGGACGGCACCGTTCTTACCCCTGCCGGAAACGAGCCGGCACCGACGGTGATGTATACTCCTGCTCCGCCGACGGAGCCGTCACCCATGGTCGGCATGCGCACCAGTTGGGACCGCAAACCGGAGTACTCGATGCAGCCGCCGCCGAAGTCCTCGCGAGCATGGCTGTGGATAGTCGGCGTGGTGGGATTATTCCTTTTGTTCTGCGGAGGCGGCCTTGTCGGCATTTTCATTCTTGCGGCGATCGGCGACGAAAGTAACCAAACGAATGCCGCGAATACCACGGCCAACCTGGACACAAACACTTCGGGAGAACGGGTTTCCGTCGAGAGGGTCGATCTGTCGCGTTGGGTCAGGGAAGATAAATCCGATGTGCTGACCGCGTTTGACGGGAAAGAATTTACGATGGCTACGCGGAAAAAAGGTTTCTACTATGTGCTGGTAGGCAAAGATCCCAAGTATTCCACCGAGGCCGCTCGGGCCAGCGTCACACTTCGGAACGCGGACAATATGAACTCCTCGCTCGGATATGGAATCGTTTTCCTTAGCGATCCTCGCCCGCTGCAGCAGGGCTATGCCTTTTTGATCGACAGCAAGCGGCGGAAATATCGCGTCGTCCGGCATGAACCGGAGAAAGAGCTTGTGGTGGTCAACTGGACGAACGCTCCGTCGATCAAGGCAGGCACCTTGCCCAACGAACTGGCGGTAGAGCATAATGGCGAACTGATCGATCTTTATATCAACGGGACGATGGTGACGCAGATCCGGAACGTGCACGGCTATCAGGGCGGAACGGCGGGACTCTACTCCGGCGACGCCGCGAAGATCGCCTTTCGTGACCTCGAGGTCCGCCGCTGACCAATATTATGAAACGCTGCCCCCAGTGCGGACAGACCTACACCGACAACGACATAAATTTTTGCCTCAACGACGGCGAACTGCTTTCGCGGACTTCGGCCGGCTCGGGCAGTGCATTCGACGATCCGCCTCCGACCGTGATGATGGATCCGCCGCGTGCCACCGGCCGTTTTGAGGGAGCCACAACCCCTCTTTCGCCATACCAGCCGCCGGGCCCGATCTTCGGAGCACCCGGGACGGGAATGGCCTCTTTCCCGCGCACTCCGGACCAATCGCTGCCGATCGTCGCCATCGCGCTGGGCGTAGCAAGTCTCGTCTTCGTCTGTTGTTATGGGGGTATATGGCTGGGGCTCCCGGCGGCGATCGTGGGCTTTCTTGGAATGCGAAATGCCGACAAGGACCCGGAGCGGTACGCCGGCCGAGGACTCGCGATCGCGGGCATTGTGCTAGGAATAATCAGCTTTATACTGACCTTCATGATCTTTATTTTCGCTGTATTGGCGCCCCAATTTTAATTCCCTTATAATTCTCAGGATGCGTGTAACCCTGCATGTTGTCGCCGGGCCCCAGACCGGGCGAGACTTCACCTTTGAAGAGCACGACACGTTCATGATAGGCAGAAGCGAGGACGCACAGTTCTGCCTGCCGCATGACCGTTTTTTTTCGCGCCATCATTGTTTGATCGAGATCGCACCGCCGCAGTGTTTCCTGCGTGATCTGGGTTCGACGAACGGTACCTTTGTCAACGGAATTCGCGTCGAAACAGCGCATCTCAAACACGGCGACCGCATACAGGGAGGCGAGACCGTTCTGCAGGTCGAGGTCAGCGC
>DATHVL010000252.1:0-4430 GCA_035461325.1 Pyrinomonadaceae bacterium | reverse complement strand
ATTACGGGGCCGTCATTTTCGACGAGGCGCATCTGATAGAGGACATCGCCTCCGATTACTTCGGCTTTCAGGTCTCCAACTTTCAGATCGACGAACTTGTCCGCGATATCGACGCACTTCCGATCTATGACCCGGTCACGACCCGCGGGCTTACCAAGTCGGCTGCAAAGATCAGCGGGCTCGCGGAACAGTTTTGGATGCGGTTCACATCCGCAAGGTTCGATGGCCGGTACCCGCTTTTGCCCGACGCCTTTTCATATCGCACATCAAACGGCACTTCTTCTCCGACCCCGCTCGGCGAGGCATACGAAGCTCTGGAAAATTCGATCAAGGACCTCGAGACCCAGCTCGAAGGCTTTGCCGAAGAAACGCCCGAGGCAGAAAGCCTCCTCCGCCGTTCGCGACAGGCCCGGTTCGACCTCGACTTCATCGTCAGCCAAGCCGAGCGCAATTTCGTTTACTGGCTCGAACGCCGCGGCCGCGGCATCTATCTCCGGGCGTCGCCCGCCGACGTCTCGGAACTCTTGCGCGACAAGCTCTTCGAACAGGTCGAGACCTGCGTCCTCACCTCGGCAACGCTTTCCAGCAGCGGCTCGTTCAATTTCGTCCGCGAACGCCTCGGCCTCGATGCCAAGAACACCACAGGTTTCACGGCCGCGTCGTCATTCGATTACGAACGTCAGGCGATCCTTTATCTGCCCAAAGCGATGCCCGACCCGCGCACGCCCGAATTCACCCAACTCGCCGCCGGAGAGATCGTCAAACTCCTCGGCGTCACCTCCGGCCACGCCTTCGTCCTTTGCACCAGCAATCAGTCGATGAAGGCCCTTTATGAGCTGGTATCGGCCCGCGTAAATTTCCCCTGTTTCGTTCAGGGTTCGATGTCCAAAGCCGGCCTGCTCGACCGTTTCCGCGAAACGCCCCACGCCGTGCTTTTTGCCACCGCCAGCTTTTGGCAGGGGGTCGATGTCCAGGGCGAGCAGCTCTCATGCGTCATCATCGATAAGCTCCCCTTCGCCGTCCCCACCGACCCCATCGTCGCTGCCCGTGCCCGCCTCATCGAAGAAAACGGCGGCCGCTCCTTCTTCGATTATAGCGTTCCGCAGGCCGTGATCTCGCTCAAACAGGGCGTCGGCCGCCTCATCCGCAGCAGCTCCGACCGTGGCATCATCGCCATTCTCGACCCGCGCCTCCGCACAAAATCCTACGGCCGCGACTTCCTCCAGAGCCTCCCCCGCGTTCGTATAGTAAGTTCAACGACCGAACTCGCTGATTTTCTTGCGGAAACGAACTAGATCTCAGCCCCGTAAAAAGCATTCCTTTTCGTATATGCCTTTAACGCTTATACTTATCAGATAGTGTCTATGGGTATTTTAGGTTTGAGATCTGTCCGTTTGAGGTATTTCGCGGCGCACGGCATCGTGGCCGCGGTATTTTTTTCCATCGCATTGATCGGATCTTTACCCCGGCCCGGGTTCTCTCAAGATTCAAACGGCAATACGAATTCTGCCGCGTCAACACCCACTCCGCCACCCTCGCCCACTCCGATACCGCTTTCAAATGCCGTAACCGACGCTGACGCCGTCGCCGCTCGGCTTCGCATTATGCGTTCGGCCGCCGAGGAACGTCCCGCCATACTTCGGATCGCCAACGAGGTCCCTGCACTCCGCGTGCGAATAGACACCCTGAATACGCGCTCCGACGCCCTTCTCTCGGGCCAGCCTTCGCTTGACGAATTGCGTGCCCTCGAACGCGAGTGGCAGTCGCTTCAAAAAGATCTCGCCGGCGGACAGACAGCGGTCCGCGCCCGCTTGGCAGAGCTGGAGGCAATATTGACCGAGCTCGGCACGCTCGGCGACACCTGGAAGCGTTCGCTCGCGCAATATCGCGACGCACCCGCCGATGCCGGCACCGCAGCCGTTCCCGCCGAGGTTTTGCAGCGGACAAATGAGACTGTCTCCGCCATCGACGAGACCCGTAAAACTGTCGAGGAACGCCGCTCCGCCCTGCTTGCGCTGCAAAGCCGGATCAGCGATCTCGAAGCCGCGGCCGATGATCGGCTAGCCGCTATCGCGAAGTTCCGCGAACAGGCGCTTGCAAATCTTTTTTGGCGTGACGCCGGCCCCATTTGGGCGCCCGGCCAGGTTTCGTCCTTTGACGGGCTCGCAGACAGGGCTTCAGAAACGCTCATAACCCAATTCGCATTGCTGCGTGAGTATTTCATCGAGCACACCGAACGCTTCGCGCTTCACGGGCTTATCCTGCTCCTGCTCACCTCGCTGATCTTTTGGGCCCGCAGCCGGGTTCGCCCTGCCGTCGAAAAAGAGCCAAAGCTCGCGGACGCGGCACAGGTTTTCGAAATGCCGCTGGTAACGGCCCTCATAATCTCCGCCGTCGCCACTGGATGGGTCTATCCACAAGCGCCGCGGCTTTTGTCTGCGATGATCGGGGCGGCCGCGATCATCCCCGGCGTCATTCTTCTCCGCCGTTTGGTGTACCGTCCGCTCTACGTAATACTTAACGCCCTCGTCGTCCTATATTTTGTTGACCGCCTCCGCGAGATATTTGCCGCGCAACCGTTCACGGTCCGGCTGATCTTCGCCGTCGAACTGCTTGGAGCCATTGTTTTCCTAATATGGTTCTTAAAGACCAAACGAATTCAGAAAAAGATCGAGGCCCGTTATTACGGCGTTTATTCCGCCATCCGCCGCTTTGTCCCGGTCGCCCTCGCCATTTTCGGATTCGCCCTTGCGGCCAACGTCATCGGCTATGTCAGCCTGTCGGCCGTGGTGGGCAATGGAGTTCTCGGCAGCGCCTATGCCGCGCTCATCATCTACGTTGCCTACCGCATTCTCACCAGCCTCCTGCCGTTTTTATTCCGTGTCACTCCGCTCGTTCGGCTACGAGCGATCCGCAATAACCGCACTTTGATCCGTGAGGGCGTCAGCCGGTTCCTCTTTTGGGTCGGGATTATTCTTTGGGTGCTGGTGATGCTCAACCAGTTCGCCATCCGCGAGGCTGTCTTCGGCTATGGATCGGCGGCCCTCGCATGGTCCGTCTCCATCGGCTCCATAGCGATCTCCGTGGGCGACGTACTCCTTTTCGTTGTCACCATCTGGGTCGCTGTCTGGGTATCCCGTTTCGTCCGCTTTTTTCTCGAAGAGGATGTCTATCCCCGGGTCGATCTGGGCGGCGGCGTTACATACGCCGTTTCGACCACGCTGCATTACCTCATTCTGGTCGGAGCGTTCCTCTTCGCCATCGCCGCTCTCGGGGTCGATTTCACTAAGTTCGCCCTCATCGGCGGTGCCGTCGGCATCGGCATCGGTTTCGGCCTCCAAAACATCATCAACAATTTCGTCTCGGGTATGATCCTTCTATTCGAACGCCCGGTTAAGGTCGGAGATATGGTGCAGATCGGTGAGTTTACCGGCACACTGCAGCGCGTCGGCCTCAGGGCCAGTGTGCTCCGCCAGGTGGACGGATCCGACGTCATCGTTCCCAACAGCCACCTCATCAGCGAAGAGGTCATCAACTGGACCATGACCGATAAGCAGCGCCGTGTCGACATACCCGTCGGCGTCGCCTACGGTACCGATGCATCCGTCGTCCTTGGGCTATTGACCGAAGTTATTGAGGGTCGCCCTAATATCCTCTCTGAACCCGAACCGAAGGCTCTTTTTCTCGGCTTTGGAGACAACTCCATCGATTTCGAACTTCGCTTCTGGACCGATTCCGAAGGCTGGGTCGGGCTCCGCAGCGACATCATGGCTGTCGTCTATGACAAGCTCAACGCCGCCGGCATCGAGATCCCATTCCCCCAACGCGACCTCCACCTCCGCACCGTCGACCCCACCGCCGCCAAATCCCTCACATCTCCTAAATAAGAAGTGGAGACGAATGATTAGGATCGTCGAAGATGTCTATGACATACCTCGATGAGATGCTCCTCGCCCGCGGGATACCCATTTGCGAATTTGATAAGATAGAACTTCAGGTTCAATCCTTATGCCAGGTTTTTATGAAGTCATGATCGAACGCAACTTTTCCTCCGCACATCAACTGCGCGGCTACAAGGGGAAATGCGAGAACTTGCATGGCCACAACTACAAGGTCGAGATCTTTGCCCGCGGAGCCGAACTCGACAACATCGGCCTCCTCATCGATTTCGGCGACCTAAAAAAAGCGGCGGACGAGATAGTTGGCTACCTCGACCACCGCAATCTCAATGAACTCCCGCCCTTTGACGAGGAGCTTAATCCTTCCGCCGAAAATATCGCTCGCTACTTTGTCGATTATCTAAACACACGTGTTGGCGACGACCGCGTTCGCGTTTACAAGGTCCGCTGCTACGAGACCCCGACCAGCGTCGCCACCTATCAGCTCGACTAAAGCCGCCTCTCCATCACCTGGTTTATTCCGACAGTACT
>DATHVL010000251.1:0-4671 GCA_035461325.1 Pyrinomonadaceae bacterium | reverse complement strand
TGTACCTCGCCCGCTATATCCTCTTCGGCGAGGGCGACACGGCTCCGGTGACGCGCGAAATACTGCGTCAGGCCGAGACTGACCCCGAACTAAGACCGAATGTACATGTAGGGGGTTAATCCCCTTGGGGGTTAACGACCGAGGGGTTCATTTCGAGGAAGCAGGAGCGGCAATAGACCGGGCGGCCTTGTGAGGGATAAAACGGAACGGTGGTGCCCTCGCTGCAGCGGGCACATTTGACCGCGACCTCGATACGCTGTTTTACACCCGAAGACTGGGCGGCGGCTATCGCGGCCAGGCGTTCATTCTTGGCCTGCTTGCACTCTTTACAGCGTTTCGGCGGATTCAGCAGCCCTTTGTCGCGGAAGAATAACTGCTCGCCGGCAGTCCAAACGAAATCGGTGTCACAATCTATACAAAGGATCGATCGATCTTCGAATTCGGGCTCTTCGGTGAGTTCGGCCCTTGCCATGGCAGATAGTTTTTCTGGTCCGTTGTCGGACATTACTGATCCCTCCTTGCTAGATAAACCTCTCAACTGCATTGGCGGTCCTCAATGAATGTCCCGATGTTCACGGGAGTCGGTATGAAACTAAGCAGCAGGAGAGCTTTGTTCCCATTCGAGAGAATAACATACTGCAGCGGGGAGAAAAAAGAACGGGGGTGCAACTGCGAAACTATTACTTCACTGCGATGCTGTCAAGTACGGGCGGTTGCGGGGGCCGAGGGCATTTGGCAAGATAAGACTCGACCATGAAAATACTAGTAGTAGGCTCGGGAGGGAGAGAGCACGCTCTTTGCCGGGCCTTTTCACAAAGCTCACGGGTTAAGAAGGTATATTGCGCAAACGGCAATGCAGGGATCGCCTCCGTTGCCGAGTGTGTGGATATCAAGCCGGAGGAGATAGAGAAGCTTGCGGATTTTGCCGCAGAGAACCGGATCGACCTGACATTCGTCGGCGGCGAGACTTCGCTTGCGCTGGGTATCGTGGACCTGTTCGAGTCGAGGCTGCTGAAGATAATCGGCCCGACGAAGGAAGCGGCCCGGCTTGAAGCAAGTAAGGCCTACGCGAAGGATCTGATGAAGCGCTATGGGATCCCGACTGCGGCATACCGAAAGGCAAACTCGCCGCGTGAGGCGATCTATATTCTTGAGAAGGGGTTCTTCGGCGGCGAAGCGATGCCGGTGGTAATAAAGGCCGACGGACTTGCAGCCGGAAAGGGCGTAGTCGTGGCGGCAAACCGGGCCGAGGCGATCGTGGCCATTAACGGGTTGGAGTCGCTTGTGGGCGCCGAGGCCTCAGGCAAGATCATCATAGAAGAGCGACTCGTCGGCGAAGAGGTGTCGCTGCTCCTGTTTTCGGACGGACATAAATATGCGCTGATGCCCGCAACTCGTGATCACAAGCGCATCGGCGAAGGCGACACGGGACCAAACACAGGCGGAATGGGAGCGATCACCGATGACGCGCTGCTCGACCCTTCCGAGATCAGTGAGATCGAGGTTCGGGTCATAATGCGGACGCTGGACGCCTGTAACTCCGAGGGTTTCGATTTCAAAGGGATCATGTTCCTGGGGCTGATGATGACCGATGACGGGCCCAAGGTACTTGAGTATAACGTTCGATTCGGCGACCCCGAGACCCAGGCGATCCTAGTAAGGCTCGAGACTGATCTTGTGGACATCTGCGAGGCAATGCTGGAAGGCAGGATCAAGGAGCTCGATATTAAATGGCGTGAGGGAAGCTCGGCGTGTGTAGTACTTGCCTCAGAGGGCTATCCCGGAAAGGCGAGAACAGGCGATGTTATCCAGGGCCTGAACGAGGCAGAGGAAGTGGGCAACGTCGCTGTTTTTCATGCGGGGACGGCGTTCGGTAAGGACGGCGATATTGTAACGGCAGGCGGGCGGGTGCTCGGTGTTACCGCGACCGGCGCCGACCGGGACGAGGCTTTGAGCTGGGCATACGAGGCCGTAGAAGAGATCAGCTGGCCCGGAATGCAGTATCGCCGCGACATCGGCAAATAAAAGAGGCGGCCATCGTTCGGCACGCCTCAGTTTCCTTAAATCAATTTTGAACTATTCCCCGGAACGCTGGATCTCGTTCAACCTCTGGGGAGCAAGATTGAGATTATTCTCACCACCGCGGACGGATACCGGCGAACTCCAAAGTGCGAAGCCGTTCGGCGTTTTCGTAATTCCGAACAGATAATAGTTACCCGGCTCAACGTTCGGGAGCTCAGCCTTCCCGGATGAATCGGTCGTGCCGGAATACTCAATGTTCTTATTGATCGCATCCAGGGCCTTGCGGTGGAAATCGCCGTACCGATCCGGATACAGAACCGCCAGGCCAAAACTGTTTGACAAGGAATTACCCTCGATAGGTCGGAGGTCCGCTTCTCTTAATATCTGTTCGAGGTCCTTCTCCAGTAAATAGAACTTTTCGTTGCGCACAGCTTCCGGCTGCCCCTCGCGAGTTACTATTCGCGCATCGATCTTCACTACGCCCCTGTCGGGAGGCGACGTTACCGATGATTGCGAACCGGGAACGGTCGTGTCGGTCGAGGGGACCGTTGACGAATCAGAAGCCGAACTATCCGGAACATAGCCGGGAACAGAGGACGAGGGAGAATCCGTTGAGGAGGAACGCGGCGAATCGCGATCTGCCTCTACTGAAACGCGTAGATTTGAGTTAGCGGTGTCGTCGTCACGGCCCATCATCGCGAAAATAAAGAAAAGTACAAGAACGGCGACAACGCCCATTGCGACAAATGCCCATGGCGGTATGCCGCCCTCATCACGCTCATTGACCACAACGGGCCGAGCCGGCGTTACGGGCCGAATTCCAAGCGGCTTTCCGCAGCTTGGGCAAGCGACCGCGGAGTCAGACACATCGTGTCCGCATTCAGGACAGTTTACTATCGGCATACTAATTTCCTCCCAGTTTCTACCTTCTATTCGTGTAAGGTGCAATGCCCGTGCCAGACTAAGGTACGGAGGTGTATTTCTTGACCTCGGCTAAATAGCCTCTGTAATTGCGTCGCATCTCGTCGATAGTGTCACCGCCAAACTTCTCGCGCATCGCGTCCGCCAAGATAATAGCCAGCATGGCCTCGCCGATGACGCCTGCTGCGGGAACAGCCGTAATATCGGAGCGTTCATAGCCGGCATCGCTCTCTTTCTTCGATACGACGTCCACCGAACGCAGCGGCTGGCGAAGCGTGGAGATCGGCTTCATATATCCGCGGAGACGGAGTTCTTCACCGTTGGTCACCCCGCCCTCGACACCGCCGGCTCGGTTGGAGACTCGTTCGATGCGGCCCTGGAAAACCTCGAATTCGTCGTGGGCGAGCGTCCCGGGTTTCGAAGCATTCCAAAATCCGTTGCCGATCTCGACCCCCTTTATCGCCGGGATGGACATCATCGCCTGTGCGATCCGTCCGTCTAGCTTTGTGTTCCAGCTGACGTGCGAACCGAGTCCCGGCGGGACGCCGGCCGCAACAACCTCAAAAACACCCCCGACAGTGTCCCCGGCCGCCTTTGCCTCATCGACGCGCGCGATCATGCGCTTTTCGGTTTCCGGGTCGACGCACCGTAAGGGCGAGAGATCGCCGATCTGGCGGATAGCGTCGACCCCGGGAATGAGCAGGACCTCGGGAATGCCGCCAAGCTGCGCAACGTGGCTCATGACCTCGATATCAAAGGCGCGGAGCATTTCGCGGGCGACGGCGCCCGCCGCGACACGGGCGGCGGTCTCACGAGCGGACGCGCGTTCAAGAATGTTCCGGAGGTCCCTCGTCTGATACTTAATGCCGCCGGCAAAATCGGCATGCCCCGGCCGCGGCCGGGTGAGTTTTCGCGGATTTGACGGCTCTTCTTCGAGCGGGTCGACAGACATCACGTCCTGCCAGTGAACGAAATCCCTGTTCTCGATCATCAACGAGATCGGCGAGCCCAGGGCCTTACCGTGGCGGATGCCGCCGAGGATCTGGACCCGGTCGTCCTCAATTTTCATGCGGCCGCCGCGGCCATATCCGCGCTGGCGACGCCAAAGTTCGCGGTCTATCGCGGAGCGCCGGATCTCGAGACCGGCGGGAACGCCTTCGACGATGGCGACCAACGCGGGGCCGTGGGATTCGCCTGCAGTGGTGAACTTAAAATTCATATTTCTTTAGTGCTTTCAGCAACGCGGCCAGATGGTTTTGAACTTCGCTTAAACACGATCAGGCCGATACTCGATAATATCAAAACACCGCCGAACAGCGTTTGCGGCGGCAGCGTCTCCCCCAAAACGAGATTGCCGATGACCACCGCGATGAGCGGCGTAACGAGTGAGATCATCATCGCCTGGGTCGATTCGATGCGGGCGAGAAGCCAGTAGTACAGCCAAAACGCGGCGATGGTCCCCGCAATGGCAAGATACGCGACGGAAGCTATGGCCTTGAGAGACCAGTTGTGAGCAAAGGGCGACCCCTCGACCACGAGTGCATACAATATCAGCGGGGGAAGCCCGCACATCATTTGAGTAAAAAGTATGCTAGCAGGGTGAAGCCCGACGCCTCTTGCCTTGATCAGGATCGACGCCTGAGCCGCAGCATATGCCCCGACCACGATCGCGACCGAGCCTGCGAAAGCCAACGTGCTTTCAACGCGGAGCTGGTCGATGAAGATCAC
>DATHVL010000250.1:0-2949 GCA_035461325.1 Pyrinomonadaceae bacterium | reverse complement strand
TCAATGAAGAAGCCGCCGATCTTTTATTTCATTTCCTTGTGCTGCTCGCATATAAAGGAATCGGTTTACGGGATGTGTACGAAACGCTTCGCGCTAGAAAGAAGTAGCTGGCAAGTTTAGTGAACTTGCACATTTTCATCAGCAATGGTGCGCTGCGATTGACAAGATGATTTACAGCTGCCTAATATATTGAACGATGACGACCTTCACAAACACCGCAAATGCCCTTAACAGCTGGCGACATTGGGCTGTTATAGCGGCAGTGTATTTGAAAGGTGTTTCCGGAATGGACTGATAGTCTTTTTTCGAATCAAAGTTTCTTAAGCATGCCGCCTTACTTGAAAGTAAGGCGGTTTTTTTATGGGCGAATTTGAACAATTTATCAGGATGACAGAGAAGGCAAATGTCATCCCCGTCGTGAAAACGCTTCCGGCCGATCTGCTGACACCGCTGGCGGTGTATCTAAAGCTATCGGCCGGCGAGGAAAGGTCCTTTCTTCTCGAGTCAGTCGAAGGCGGGGAGGCACTTGGGCGCTATTCCTTTATCGGAGCGGGGCCCGGTTTCGTCGCAACCGGTAACGGAAGAAGCGTCCGGATCGCCGACGGTCAAAAAACTATTACCCGAGATATTTCGATCCTCGACTTTTTACGTGAACATTTTAAGGGTAACCGGCTTTACGATGATCGTGACTTGCCGGGCTTTACCGGCGGTGCTATCGGCGTGATCGATTTCGCATGCGCCGCCTGGATTGATCCGGGCATTAAACCCGCTAACGCTGGCGGACATCAGCTTGGAAATGCCGTTTTTGATTTCTATCGATCGGTCGTGGCCTTTGATCACGTGAAACAGTTGATCAAGGTGGTAACACTGGTGTTTTCAGACAAGTGTTCCGGCGACAGTTCAAGGTTGAAGGAGGCATTCGAGAACGCCAAGCAAAAGAATGACCAAATAGTTGAACGCATCAGCTCGGGTGAAATGCCGCGAAGCGCATCCTTTTCGCCCACATCAACCAACTCGGTCACTTCGAACTGGACGAGGTCCGAGTTTGAGGCCGCCGTCACCGCGGTAAAGGAACTTATCTATGCAGGTGACGCCTATCAGGTGGTCCTATCGCAGTGTTTCACCAAGCTGACGAACGCCACACCGATAGCGATCTACCGGGCTGTTCGCTCACTCAATCCGTCGCCTTATATGTTCCTAATTCGCAGCCCCGAACGCTCCGTTATCGGGGCCTCGCCCGAGATGCTTGTCCGCCTGCGAGGGGATCATATCGAGTATCGTCCGATCGCAGGAACCCGTGCGCGCGGCAATTCATTTGCCGAAGACGCCGAACTGGCAGCGGAAATGAGGTCCGACAGCAAGGAGATCGCCGAGCATGTAATGCTTGTCGATCTCGGCCGCAACGACCTTGGCCGCGTCGCCAAATTCGGAAGCGTAAAAGTTGACGGGCTAATGAGCGTAGAAAAATATTCGCACGTGCAACATCTCGTCAGCCAGCTTTCTGCAAAGCTAAGAGAGGAGCTCGACCGATTCGATGTACTGGCGTCATGCTTCCCCGCGGGAACTGTGTCCGGCGCGCCCAAGATCAAAGCGATCGAGATAATCAACAGCCTTGAACCTTCACCCCGCGGCATCTATGCCGGCACCGTCGGCTACTTTGATTACGCCGGGAATATGGATACCTGCATAGCAATCCGCACCCTCGTTCTGGAAAACGGAACTGCCAAGATACAAGCCGGGGCAGGGATCGTCGCTGATTCGGTCCCGGAGTCGGAGTATCAGGAAACTGTTAACAAGGCGAGAGCGATGCTGCGTGCCGTTGAGATCGCGGAGGCAAATGGACAATGAGTGAATTGCTAAAGAGGTACACGGGCGTTTTCAAGTCCGGCAATGACGTCGAAGCCGGACATGCGGAAGCTGTTTTTGATGCGCTGATCTCCGAAGATGATGAAGGCGTCCTGGAGGAGTTTCTGAGGGCATGGAGCACTAAAGGTACGTCAGATGACGAACTGTTTCGATTTGCATCAATAATGCGAGAGCGATGCGTACCGATAAGATCACGACATAGCGTCTTTGTCGATGTCGTGGGAACCGGCGGCAGCAAGAGCAAAATGTTCAACATTTCCACTGCTTCGGCCTTCGTCATTGCCGGAGCAGGCGTGCCGGTCGCCAAACATGGAAACCGGGCCGCGACCAGCAATTCCGGAAGTGCAGACGTCCTATCGGAACTCGGCGTCGAACCAGCCGTCGGGCCGGCCGCAGCAGAACGGTGCCTGAACCGGATCGGCATATGTTTTATGTTCGCTCCAATGTTTCACAAGCTTTCCCCGGTTCTTGCAAAGGTTCGGCGAGGACTCCATTTTCCGACCGTTTTCAATAATCTCGGTCCCCTCTGTAATCCCGCAAAAGCTCCCCGCAAAGTGATCGGGGTCTGGGACGAGGCTCTGATCGAGAAAACGGCACGTGCCCTTGCTCGTCTCGGGACGGAGCGGTCATGGGTCGTTCGCGGAGCTGACGGGCTCGACGAGTTGACGATCACCGGCCGATCAAGTGTATGCGAGGTGACGGCAGGTGAAATTAGAAGTTTTGAAATAACACCCGAAGATTTTGGAGCAGTAACCGATCCGCAGCCGGGGTTGGAATGCCCGACTCCAAAAGCAAGCGCGGCACTTATCAGATCGATCCTTGACGGGTCATGCACGTCCCGGGCGGCTATCGAAGTCGTGAAGATAAACGCCGCCGCTGCGATCTTCGTCGCAGGGAAAGCGAACACGCTTAGGGAAGCTTTCGTCCTTGCGACAGAAAGCGTTGAAACCGGATCTGCCCTCGCAAAACTAGATCGACTAGCCGCGGAAACGAAAAAGATATGACGATCTTGGCCACGATCCTGGAAGCAAAACGCCGGCGTTTACAAGCGGCCGTAGCTATCACTGATGTCGCGGCACTGGT
>DATHVL010000249.1:0-2210 GCA_035461325.1 Pyrinomonadaceae bacterium | reverse complement strand
CTCGATATCACGCCGGGCCTCGGTACCGATCATCTTCAATTTCGAACCGCCTTTACCGATGATGATACCCTTTTGCGATGGGCGTTCGACGTATATGGCGCAATAGATTACGGGCCTTTCGGGATCACTTTCATCCCACTTTTCCGTGACCACCGCGGTGACGTAGGGGATCTCTTCGCCTGTGGTAGCGAGTATTTTTTCGCGAACCATCTCAGCCACGATCATCCTCATGGGCTGGTCGGTCAGCTCGTCCTCGGCAAAGATCGGCTCACCCTCAGGCAGATGCTTCACGATCTCATCCAACAACTCCGTCACCGCATCGCCCTTGAGCGCCGAAACGGGAATGATCGCCTGAAAGTCGTATTCGTGGGAGTAAAATTCGATCAACGGCAGCAGCAGCCCCTTTTCGTGGACCTTGTCGATCTTGTTAAGCACGACGAGTGCCTTTGCACCGGAATCCTTAATAAGCTCCAGTACGAACCGGTCGCCGTTGCCGGTCGATACGCTCGCATCCCGCATCAGTACGACGAGGTCGACCGAGAGGATCGCATCATGGACCGCAGACATCATCCGGCGATTTAGCAGGAATCCGGGTTTATGAACCCCCGGAGTGTCTACAAAGACGATCTGTCCGTTATCAAGCGTTACCACGCCCTTGATCTTGTGCCGGGTCGTCTGCGGCTTGTTCGAAACGGCGGCGATCTTTTCGCCCACCAGCCGATTCAATAATGTGGATTTGCCCGCGTTGGGCCGCCCGATCAGCGCGACGTAACCGCTGCGGAATTTGGTTTCGGTCATTGATTAGAAATTAGCATTCGGCCCGCAAAAAGCGAAAGCCGGACCCGATAGGCCCGGCCATCCGCTGGGTTCTTAAAGAAGGTTACTGGTCGCGCATCAGTCGCTGTTTGGCGGCCAGAGCCTCGTTATGGCCGCCGCCGGCGACCGGTCCGAGCTTGATGGCGGCATCATAGATGGTCATTGCATAGCCCTTGTCGTCAAAGAATTCGTAGATCTTGCCCAGCGCTACGTATGATAGCGAAACAAGTGCCGGGTCGATCGGCCTTTCGACCGCAACGCCCTTTGACGAGTCTTCCCACTGTTTTTGAGCGATACGGATGACGTTTTCATAAGCCACCTTCGCCTCGAGCAGCTTGCCCTTTAGTGCCTCTTCGTCCTCGATGGCCTCGGCACTTAAGCTCGCGACGCGGCCGATGTTGTAAAAGACACGGGGTTCCGCCGGGTTCTGTTCTAAAAGCTTCTTGAGTTCCGCATCGGCCTGGGGCAGTTTTCGTTCGTCGATCTGGCCCTGTATCTCACGGAGTTTGGTCGTCACCGGGTTTTCGGCGATGATCGCCGATTGCTGCCGTGTGTCGCTGCCTCGCGCTGCCAATGCCCGTTTGCGTGCGTCGGCAAATTCCGTTAGGCGATCGGCCTCTTTGGCGGGCTCTATTCCAAGGATCATCTCGCTCATAGATGCCGCGATATCGAAACCGGAATCCTCGACGTTTCGGAGTTGGTCGGCAAAGTAGAACACCAGGATCGCTCCATTCTCATAATCGTCAGAGAGCCTCAGAGCGGTCTCGTCGGCAAAACCGAGCTTCAACCCGTCAAGTTCAGTCGAGACGGCCCGCCGTTCCGCTTCGGTCTTCATCTGTGCGATCCTTAATCGAGCGGCGTCGGTGGCGATCCGTATACGTTCATTCTCCAGTTGAACGGCGTCGATGGCGGCCACCAGCGACCGCGAAATGGTCAGGTAGACATCGGGCGAAACCGACGCATTAGCCTTTCGCTTTTCGTCGAGCACCTGCTTTAACGGATCGCGGATAACCGCAACATCTTTGGAATGGCCCAGCACCAACGGGTCGATAACAAACTGAAGATATCCCCGGCGGACCTCGGAAAATCCGAGATCAGTGTCGGGCGGCACGACCACGTAGTAATCGTCACGGATGTTGATAAAATTAACGGCTCCCGTCGGGGCGAGCATTTCGGGAACTATCTGAAAGCGACGCTCACGCTCTCGTGTTTCGACCGTCCGTAGTGTGGATCTTTTGGTCCGCTCGGTCTCAACCGTCGTTCGTTCCATCACGTAAAGCTGCGGCCGCGTCCTCAAATAGCCGAGCAGGTCGCTGACCATTTCTTGTGCCGACGAGCGAAGCTTGCCCTCAGCCGCGGCATTGTAACGCTTTACATAGTCGTTAAGGTTTCCC